>JBGTMW010000660.1:0-2957 GCA_041743365.1 Gemmatimonadaceae bacterium | reverse complement strand
TTCAAGATGTCGGTTGGAATCGATTCGCTGCACGGCGAGGGGATCCAGCGACTCTACGCCCTCGGTCAGGCTGGACGCTTCCCGAAAGGGAGCGGAGACGTGCGCCATGAGGACGTGATCGATCGCTACGTCGCTGATGTCGCGCGGCGGATCGGCCGCATGCCCCGCGCGCTCGAAGTCGTCGTGGACTGCGGGAACGGTGCCGGGTCAGTGGTCGCCGAAAGACTCTTCGAACGACTCGGGCTCCACTGCACGTACCTGTTCTGCGACAGCGACGGCACCTTCCCCAATCATCATCCCGATCCGACTGTGCCC
Organism: Gemmatimonadaceae bacterium; assembly: GCA_041743365.1. Classification (GTDB taxonomy): domain Bacteria; phylum Gemmatimonadota; class Gemmatimonadetes; order Gemmatimonadales; family Gemmatimonadaceae; genus JANPKQ01. The sequence continues at coordinate 2,642 of JBGTMW010000660.1, read as the reverse complement.
GCGAACCTCGAGGACCTCATCGGCGCCGTTCGCGAAAGGAAAGCCGATCTGGGCGTTGCCTTTGACGGTGACGCGGATCGCCTCGGCGTGGTGGACGGCGAGGGGACGATCATATGGGGAGACCACGTGCTCATTCTGTATGCGCGGGACGTCCTGACGCGAACCGGGAAGGGTCAGCGGATCATCTTCGATGTGAAGTGCTCACAGGCCCTGCCCGATGCCGTGCGCGCCGCTGGCGGCGAGCCCGTCATGTGGCGGACAGGACATTCGCTGATCAAGGATAAGATGAAGGAGACCGGCGCTCCGATAGCAGGGGAGATGTCCGGCCACATGTTCTTCACCGAGGGATTCTACGGCCATGATGATGCGCTCTACGGCGCTGCCCGGCTGATGAGGATCATCGCCGACTCCGGGTACACCATCACCGAGCTGCTGGCCGATGTCCCGAAATACGTCGTTACGCCGGAAATCCGCGTCGACTGCGCCGAGGAGATCAAGTTCGGGATAGTCGAGCGCGCCGTAGCTCACTTCCGCTCGACGCACGAAGTAATCGACGTGGATGGCGTCCGGGTGCTGTTCGGCGATGGCTGGGGGCTCATACGCGCGTCGAATACCCAGCCGGTGCTCGTGCTGCGGTTCGAGGCGCGCTCGGAGCAGCGACTCGCGGAGATCCGCGCGCACATGGAGTCCTGGCTCCGCGACCAGGGGGTCGAGGTCTGACGTGATGGGCCGACGCGGGGCGCTTGCCGCGCTCGTTGGCCTCGCGGTCGTTCTCGTGGCCGGACGCACTGTCGCGTCGCTCCATGCCGACCGTCTGTGGTACGATGCGATGGGGGCATCGGCACTGTGGCGAAGCAGGACAACGTACACAATGCTGATCACGGGAATATCTGCCCTGATCGCGGGCATCGTGATCTTCCTGAACCTGTATGCGGTTCGCCGCACCGTCGTTTCCCTCGTTCTACCAAGGCGAGTCGCCAACATCGAAATTCCGGAGGAGATTCCTCCGCATTACCTGATGGCGGGCGTCATCGGACTCTCGGTACTGTTCGGCACGCTGCTCGCGCTGCCGGCCGATACATGGATGTCGACGGCGCTGGCGATGCGCGGCCTGGCATTCGGCGAGACCGATCCCTATTTCCGCGCGGATCTCGGATTCTTCGTCTACTGGCTCCCCTTCGAGACCACGCTCTACATCTGGTCGCTGATCACCCTGCTCGTGGCGACGGCCCTGGTCCTCTTTTTCTACGCGCTCACCCCGAGCCTCCGAATGGAGCGCGGCACCCTGCACGTCTCGGGATACGTCCGTCGCCACATCTCGGTCATCGCTGCGCTGTTCCTGCTGCTGCTTGCATGGAGCTACCGCCTCGACGGCTTCCAGTTGCTTCTCGACGGAAGCGGGCCGGACGGCGAGTTCCAGTACGTCGACCGTCAGTTCGGTCTTCGCGCGGCCCCTGTGCTTGCGTTCGTGACGATGGGCGCGGCGGTCGTGGTGCTCTGGACGGGGTGGGCCGGTCAACTCCCGCTCGTCTTCGGCGCCGTGAGCATAGTGCTCGTCCTCTCGTTCGTGCTGAAGCAGCTCGTGCCGGCACTGGAGCTGGGCGGCCCCGTTGGTGACGCCATGTCGCGCGAGCGGCCATACGTCGAGATCCGCCGCCAATACACTCAACGCGCCTTCGGCGTCGATGAGATAGTGACCTCCGATGCGGCGGCCGCCTTCGCATCGTGGGAAGAGGCGGCTCGTGGTGTTCCGCTCTGGGACGGGGATGTGTTGGCGCGAGCACTGGGTTGGGCTCACGGAAGGGCGCTCGGCGAAGCGACGGTGGGCCTCCGCATGACCCCCGCGGGCCTGACCGCGACGGTGGCAGTTCCGCCGGCCGACACGATCGTCCAGACAGGGACCGGGGATCCGTGGATTCTCGCGCGTGCGAGAGAGACCAGGACCGACGGGCGGGGAGGACCGGTGAGGGTGGATCGGCGGGGCATTCCCATAGCCGACGATGAGGCGCTTCCGCTCGTGCTCGTCCATCCCGGAGCGGGACCCTACCGCCTGGTCGTCGACTCTCTCGACCTCGTTCCGGCTCCGCGCCTGGAGCGCTTCGCGACGCGCCTCGCCCATGCATGGAGCCTCCAGAACTTCCACCTGATGTTCGGCGAGCAGGTGGACGCGACGGCGTCGATCGTCACACGGCGCGATCTCCGCGAGCGGATCGACGCCCTGGCTCCGTTCTTCGAACAGGCTGGGTCCGTTCACGCGGCGGTGGCGTCGGACACGCTCTACTGGATCGTGGATCTGTACGCCACCACGGAGAGCTATCCATTCAGCGCGTCCGTGCCCGTGGCAGGTTCGGCGCGCAAATACTTTCAACACGCGGCCACCGCGATAGTCACCGCCACCACTGGCCGGGTCCGACTCATCCAGGCGACGGAGCTCGACCCGCTGGGACGAACCTGGGTCGAGCTCTTTCCGGGCCTCTTCACCCTACCGGAAAATCTTCCGCGCGGTCTACTAGAGATTCTTCCTCCCGCGGAAGATGGGGCCTACGCGCAGGCGGCGGTGTTCGCGCATTTCGGCACCCGCCGCGATACGCGCAGCGGGGGCAAGCTCCCCGTGCAGTACGGCCAGGATGAGCTCGTCGACG
>JBGTMW010000659.1:0-5972 GCA_041743365.1 Gemmatimonadaceae bacterium | reverse complement strand
CCATGGCGCTGCAGGCCAACGCGGCGACGGGACGCTTCGTGATCGACACGCTCTGGGACCGTCCGACACATCCCGAAGGATGGTACTTTCGCAGCGACCACCTGCCGTATGCACGGTTGGGCATTCCTGCGATCATGTATTCCACCAACCTCCACGACGACTATCACACGGCAGGTGACATCCCCGAGCGGATCGATTACGCCAAGCTCACGCGAATGGCGCGGTGGATGTACCTCACCGGATGGTACGTCGCCAATGCGCCAAGGCGGCCGGCCGTGGATGCCGGGTTCAAGCTGGAGCGGTGAGCGATGAAACCCTTCGAGCGGCTCGGAGAGGCGCGGACGCCGAATGGGACGCTGATCGCGCTGTATCGGCACGACGGCTCGTATGTGATCCGCGCCGATGGCGTGGAGCTCATGTCCACCCGCCGGCACCTGTCCGAGGATCGGCTCGCCGAAGTCGCGTGCGCTCCGCTCCGGGAAATCCCGGACGTCCGAGTGCTCATCGGTGGGCTCGGGCTGGGTTTCACCCTGCGCGCTGCGCTCCGCCTGCTCCGGGAGGACGCCGAGGTGGTGGTGGCGGAGCTTGTGGCCGAGGTGATCGCGTGGAACGCTGATCCGCGGTACGGCCTGTCGGTCGAGGCGCTGAATGATCCGCGGGTTCGCGTGGTGCACGACGACGTGATCGCCGTGCTCCGTGCAAACCGCGACGCCTTCGATGCGATCATGCTCGACACCGACAACGGCCCGGACGGAATGCTCATCTCCGAGAACGCGCAGCTTTACGCCGCGCGTGGCGTCGCGAGCACCGTGGCCGCCCTGCGCAAGGGCGGATCGGTCGTGTACTGGTCGGTGGCCAAGGATCCGGGATTCGTGGCCACGCTGCGCAAGTCGGGGCTCGCCGTCAGGACGCTGCACGTCCGGGCGCATGACACCGCTGGCCCCATGCACACCCTTTATGTGGCAACGTCGCCGGGAGATTGAGGCGCTGGCGAGGTGTGATCCGCCGCCCGGTAAACGGACGATGCTCCCCACGCGCCCGAAGCCACAGGACGCCTAGCGCACGTTCCAGCCCTTCACGGGACCGCCATTGAAGAACGCGGCCGGTACCATCACTCCGTCGCGCTTGAATACCAATCCGTTCTTCATCACGAACCGTACATCGCGCAGTGCGTCGATCTGCTCCAGCGGATTTCCCTGCACGGCGATGAGGTCGGCGAACATCCCGGCCTTGATGGGACCGCGCGTCGCCATCGTCTCGCTCACCTTGTAGCCGTTCACGGTCATCGCGCGCAGAATGTCGCGGGGAGGAATCCCCGCCGCCTTCCAGGTCTCGATGAACTCGATCGCCACTTCGCCACGCGTCCTCCCAGGCACGAAGTAGTCGGCGTCAGTGCTGAAGGTCAGTGGGGCCTTGTTTTCCCACGCGTTGCGCAGCATCCGCACGGTGGCGTCGTAGCGTTCGCGGGTGGTATGGCCGGTGAGCGAGATCGGCGTTTCCGTGCCAGCGCGCCACACGCCCTTTCGGGCCATCTCCTTGTGCAGCTCATCGGTCATGCCGCGGTCGTGGGCGATGGACCAGATCCCCGCCTCTACCGCCCGCTTTCCGCCCTCGACGGTCTGCACGTGCCCCTCCACCTTGAGACCTGCCTTCGCCGCCTCCGATATGAACAGCCTGATCTCGTCCACGGAGTAGCCCCACGGTTTGCAGTCGACGCAGATCTTGATGACCCTGGCGCCGAAGAGCGCGTTCTGGCGCACGGCCTTCACTATCTCGTCGGGGGTGTCGGCGTCGAGGTACTCGGGGTACACGATGTTCTTGTCCTTCGCCATCTCGGGCGTGGGCCAGAACTGTCCACCCATGCCGCCGATGATGATCCCCGACGGAATGATGGTGGGGCCGGGCACCCACCCCTGCTCGATGGCCATCCGAAGTGCGACATCGGCGTAGTTGCCGTTGTTTCCCATGTCGCGCACTATCGTGAAGCCGGAGGCGAGCATCTGGATGCCGTTCGAGACAGCCTGAATGGCCCGCAGTGCCGTGGGCTCGAGCATGTACGTGAGGTAGTAGATGTTGCGCTCGGGCACTTCCTTGTAGGTGAGCGCCAGGTGGTTGTGAGCGTCCACCAGTCCGGGGAGCACGGTCATTCCCGACAGGTCGATCACCTCGGCGCCGGCGGGGATCGGCACGTTCGCGCCGACCGCCGTGAACCTCCCCGACTCGACGAGGATCACCTGGTTGATCGCGATCGTTCCAGCGTCCGGGTCCACGAGGCGGCCGGCCCTTATGGCGGTGACCTGGGCATTCGCCGCCGAAGCGGCGCAGAGCAGCAGCGTGAGAATGCGCGAGCACATGGATGATCTCCGGCGAGTTGGGCCTCCCAGAATGTTGTTCGAAGGCTTCGTTCGCAATGGCTGGCGCAAGGACGTCCCGGCTTGGAGCGGGCGTGACGGGCCGTCGTCTTTTTGCAAGTCCCGACGACTCCAGGTCTGATCCGTGCCTGACCTCCGCGTCCGGCTCCTCGCCTACGATCCGCTGTGGCCGATGATGTTCGAGGCCGAAGCCGAGCGCATCGAGGCCGCGTGTGCCGGTCTCGCGATCCGGCTGGAGCACATCGGGAGCACGTCGGTGCCGGGGATGTCCGCGAAGCCGGTCATCGACATTCTCGCCGGACGCCCGCCGCAGTCGCGCACCGCGCCCTACATCGCGGCGCTCCGCCAGCTCGGCTACGAGCACAAGGGCGCGTTCGGCGTCCCGGGCCGCGATTACTTCCGGCGCGGCACCCCGCGATCACACCACGTGCATCTCGTGAGCTGGTCGAGCGCGGTGTGGCAGGATCACCTGCGGTTCCGCGACCTCCTGCGTGCCGACGCGGCCACCGCGCGCGACTACGAAGCGTTAAAGCGTGATCTTGCGATCGCGAATGCGAACGATCGTCGAGCGTACACGGAGGGGAAGGGGCCGTTCATTAGGGCGGCGATCCGGAGGAGTCGATGAATCAGCCCGTGCGGAGGCCGACCGGCCGCGATGCGTTTTCACTGCCTTTTCCCTGATGTCCGTACGGAAACGTCTCGTCGTTCGCAGCTTGCAGGCTACGGGCTGCCGTCGCGCACCAGGTTGAAAGCATATGCGGCTGGCGCAGCTACCTGCTCACCCAGTACGCCACCTTCACCAGGAAGGTGTTGTCGGGGTGGCGGTCGAACAGGTCGCGGTAGTCCCGGTCCCATGATTGACGGAAGGTCTCGTTCTCGCCTGTGCCCTCGCGGCCGTGCTGCCAGACGACGAACAGCGTCGAACCGGGTCGATACTCCCACCGCAGGACGCTGTTCGTGATCAGCTCCGCAACCTTGAAGCGCGTGCGCTCCGTCGGAGGAGGCGTGTACGGCTGAAAGCGCGCGTCGTATGATTCCGCGTCCGGCGTTGCGCTGACCTCCCGGAAGTCCGAGTAGACGCCGGTCGACACGAAGGGCTGGCCGTACAGCTCGAGCGTGAGATTGCGCGTCATCGCGTAGTTCGCCCGCATGCTCATCGATGTGGTCCGCTGGTCGAGATGGCCGAACGAGTAGTGCGTCACCCCCGCGCCGTCGGTGAAGTTGCCGAACCACTGCGTGTTGTTCTTCTCACGTCCGAATTGGGCGCCCACGTTGAGCAGGAACTGCGACGACAGCCGAAAGTTGATGTTGGGCTGCAGTGACGATCCCCTGCTTCTTCCTTCGTCGGTGTACCTGAGGTTCACCCACATCCCGCCCGACACGGTCTTGCGGCTGTCGGTGTTCACTCCGCCCCAGGGAAAGAACCCGGTCGATCCCCGCAGCGCCGGCCCGCCGCGCGTGCAGCGATCACAGTAGCTCTCCGTGAGTCCACTGAACGTGGAACCGAGGTGCACGTCCCAGTTGTTCCGGAGACCCATGTGCCCGTTGACGTTCACTGCGTTCTGGAGACGCAGCCCCGAGGTGTTCCAGGTCTCCCAGTGGTTGGCGTTGACCTGCGCCCAGCGGTATATGCCTCGCGCGTCCCGGAAGGAGAGCGCGGCCCAGGTGCTCCAGTCCATCAGGTCCGCGCGTTGGAGGTACCCGAGGTCGTTCACCTCGAACCCCGGTGACTGGCGGACGATGCTCGTCTCGAAGCGGGTAATACCGCCACCGTACTTCCCGAACTTGAGCTGCGCCGCGTAACCGGACAGGGACTCGCGCGCGGGATCCACCTCGAGATCGTCGCCGGGCTGCTGGTAGTAGTGCACCGACCCCCGTTGCGTTTGCAGGATGGCGGCCGGCGTGCCTGCGACGTGCGAGGCGGCGAACTGGCCGGAGAGCTCGTAGCGCCGGCTGGAGAACCGGTTTCGGAACGTCGCGCCGCCGGTGTAGGCCGCGCGGTGCATGAACGAGTCGGTCCATCCGTCCACCGACCGGTTGACCGCCGTCGCGATCAGGCCGATGTCGGCATCGCCGCCGCGGAAGTCCTGCTGCGCGCGGAGAACACCGTAGTTCGTGAGCGGCTCCGCAGTCTGCCCGTCGATCCCCTGGACCTCGCGCGTGACGGCGTCGAGGATCCCGAAGGCGAGGCCGCCCTTCGTTCGACCGGTGAGCTTCGTCGCCGCGGCGATCGCGGTGGAAGTCGGGGTGGTCTCGTCGCCGTACTCGTCGCGCAGCGCGGGCGACCGGCCGATGCGCCGCGAGTAGAAGAGTCCCTCGTTCGTGCCGCAATCGACGACGATGTAGCAGTTGAGCTCGAACCGGTACAGTCCGGTTCCCTCCACGAAGAAGGGGCGACGCTCGTAGAGGAAGGTCTCGAACGCGGTGAGATTGACGACCGACGGATCCGACTCGACCTGGCCGAAGTCCGGGTTGACCGTCGCGTCGAGCGTGACGTTAGGCGTGATGCCGATCTTGACGTCGCCTCCCACGTTCAGCTCCTGCGCGCGGTCGTAGCGCGGGCCCGCTGTCACGCGCTGGACGTTCTTCATCACGACGTATGGAGCCGCTTCGACGCTGCGCTTCGTGGTGAGCCCGTTCATGCCCTCGAGCCGTCCGAGCTGCGACGAGATGCCGGTCCTCTCAGGGTGCCAGAGCGGCCAGCTGGTTCGCTCCCGATAGCGCTCGACGTCGCGCCAGATCCCGAAGCCGAAGGTGCTCGTCCCTCGTGTGTACCGCAGCTGCGAGAGCGGTATGCGGAACTCGGCGGTCCAGCCGAGCGAGTCGACCTGGGTGGCGACGTCCCATACGCCGTTCCACGACTCGTCCTCGTTGCCGTCGTTGCTCATCGAGTAGTCGCGCTTCACGCCGTCCGGGTTGACGGCGAACTCGAAGCCGCTGCGCCGGTCGTTGTAGGAGTCGATGAGGAGCTTGATCTGGTCGGAGGGGCCCCGCACGTCGCGCCTGGATAGCGCGCGCATGATGCTGTCCGGGTGCGGGTCGAACATGCGCACGAAAACGTAGAGATTCTTCTCGTCGTAGGCGGCGCGGAACTCGGTGCGAAAGGTCGGCTCGGCGTCCACCCTGGGTTCGAATTGACGGAACTGCGAGTACTTCGGGGCGCCCTGCCAGACGTCGTCCGAGTCGCTTCCATCGATCGCCGGAGGTTGCTCGGCGAGCACAGCGGTCGCGGACGCAATGGCTCGCGAGCCGACCGGCTGGGCCTCCTGTGAAACCGAAACAGCGGCGATGACGATTGCGGCGGCGGTAAGCATTGTCGATTCCCGGTCCTCATCCGTTGGGTGCTGGATTCGACACCGGCCAGCCCGGGATGGTTGGGGACGAGGTCACCTCTGAAAGCCGCGGCTCGTCCCGGGCCCATGTCGCCCTCCCCTGTGCTCGAGGCGGCCATTGTCGCTCCGAGGGGCGCGCTCGCATGTTATGCATGCCCTGCGGCCAGGCATGGGCGCTTGACGTCCGCTGCATAACCCCCTTCCCACAGGTGGCATGAATGCTTCATGTAATCCGATTCGCGCACGTCGGCGAGGCGCTCTCGGCGAT
>JBGTMW010000658.1:0-1660 GCA_041743365.1 Gemmatimonadaceae bacterium | reverse complement strand
GGAATTGCATTCGACCTCCGTGACCAGGACGTCGAGCTCGGTCGTCTCCGGCGTGAGCGTCTCTCCGGGAGCGACGCGGAAGGTTGCGATGTTCGTACCGAATGGGATCTCCGGCCGCAGGGTGCACCCGCCCCAGCCGCTAGCACGCCACCGCCCGCCTTCCAAGCGCATGTCGACGCGCGCGAGGCCGCCCTCGACCGGCGCGATGAACAGCACCTGGCTCTCGGTGCGGACGGCCTCGATCCACCCGGCGGCCGGGAGGAAGTCGGTCTCCATCCCGCTTGCCAGGTGCTCGCGAAGCGCGACTGCCGCCGGGTCCTCTCCGTTCTCGGCTCCGCCGGGCTGCTCGAGGAGCGCGAGATCGAAGGCAACGTCGTCACAGGCCACGCGCGAGATAACCGGATCCGAGCCCCCGCTAGGGGATGGCACTCCTCCCGGTGAGCCGTCGCCCGGAGGAGCACCACCCGTCAGGCGGCAGCCGCTGATCAGTAGGACGACGACGATCGGTAGGCGTCGGAGGGCGCTCATCGCTCCCTTGACGTCAGTCGTGTCGTTTTGGTGCCTGCGAGCACGAGCGCTGTCGCCACACCCACCGTCCGGAGCGCCAGCGTCGCGCGACGAAACCGCGTCATGCGGGAAACTACATGTGCATCTGACGTCGCGGTCAAGAGTCACACCTGCCGGTCGGCATGTCGCCCCGCATGTAAGACAACCGTGAGGAAACACGAACTCCCCTTTTAGTGCAGGGCCGTCAAGCCTCGCCCTTACCCCAACTCGATTGGGAGAAGCTGAGCGAGGCCGGCCACCTGATCAGCCAGGCGGTCGCCTCGCTCAAAGTCGAGATGCCAACGGTCGCTCGGAAAACCCCAATAGCAGACGTCGGATATGTGCCAGTCGGGCGTGGCTTCGATGTCAACGACGAGGTCCACACAACCGTCATCTGCGCTGTCGACCTCACCGCGGCAGAAGATCACCTGACCACGGCCCCCATCTACACCGACCTGCCCAGGCGCGAACCCGAGCGGGACCAAGACCGGGTCGAGGGTCTTCGTAACCAGGTCAGGAACACCGTGTCCCGCCGCGTCGAGACTTGAAGGCGCCAGACCAGGCGATGGAATGTGAGACCGCGGCATGATCTGATGGATGCTACCTGAGGTTCGGGAAGCCGCTAAGCGGCTCGGCCGCTCGGAGTGTCAGCTCTTGGCTAATGCCTCGCTCAATCCGCGCGCTCGGGAGCACACCGCGCTCGGCCGTCTATTCAGGGTGCTCAATGTACGGCGCCTGACAGGCAATCAGAGGGTCGCGACCACGAGCCTTCAAGACGCTTGTGAGGTTGGAAGATCTACGGTCGCGCCTTATCGCGATACACGATACGTGGCTCCAGCGGGCGTTCGTTATCGATGAAGACGTCTGCGAGCTCTTTCGGCGAGACCGACTCCCAATACAGCTGATGCGCCGGGGCATAGCGCGCCCGAAACAGTCTCTCTAGGTCCGTAGCCAACTGCTCCAGGTTGACGTCGCGGACCTTCGACCGAGAAAGGCGTTCCTGTTCCGACGCCCAAACGAGGATCGAGAAGTCCCAGTCATCGCGGAGTTCGGGCCGAAGAAGGAAGACGCCGTCTGCGACCAAGATCGCATCGTCAGGCGCAACGTGAATCGT
>JBGTMW010000657.1:0-3998 GCA_041743365.1 Gemmatimonadaceae bacterium | reverse complement strand
CCGCCTGTTCCGCAGGCGTGTCGGTGCAGGTGCGCCGAGCGAGCGGTGGCGCGCGTGGGGGCGATGGGTGGCTGCGCATCCGATACCCGTTCTCATCGTGGCGGGCGCGCCCGTTGTTCTGCTGGCGCTTCAGGTGCGTCGTATCGAGACCGGCCTCCCGCGCAGCGGCTGGCTGCCGCCCGCGATGGAGTCGGCGCGGGCCCTTGCCGACCTCGGCACGATGCAGCGTGCTGGTGTTGTCCAGTCGCTGCGCGTCGTCGTCGAGCTTCCTGCCGGTACCAGCGCCCTGGAAGGCGATGGTTGGCGCGCCGTCGCTCGGCTGGGCCGGGCGTTCGGGGCGGACGCACGCATCGACCGCGTGCAGTCGCTCCCGACGATCGCGCGCTCCGATGAGCCCAACCTGATGCTCACCGCGCTCGTACCCGCCGATGTCAGGCGGACGTTCGTGAGCGGTGACCAGCGCGCTGCGGTCATCGAGCTGGTTCCACTCTCGGACGCCGACTTCCCCTCGGTGACGCAGCTCGTGCGCGATCTTCGCGCGCTGGACGTCCCCGCGATAACCGGTCTTCCCGGTACGACGATCAGCATCGGTGGGATGCCCGCCTTCAATGCAGACTACGAGGATGCTATCACCGGCAGCATGCCGCTCGTCGTCGGTCTCGTGCTCGGCGGAACGCTGCTGGCGCTGCTTGCCGGATTCCGCTCGGTGCTGATCCCCATCAAGGCGCTCGCGCTCAACCTTCTATCGGTCGGGGCGGCGTTGGGCGCCGTGGTGCTGGTCTTTCAGGACGGGGTCGGCGTGCAGCTCGTCGGTCTCAATGCGGGAATGGGGAGTCTCTTCCCCGCGCTTCCAGCCCTCGTCTTCTGCATCGTCTTCGGCCTCAGCATGGACTACGAAGTCTTCCTCGTGGCCCGGGTGGCCGAGGCGCGGCGCGCAGGTGCGGGAGAGAGCGAGGCGATTGCGGAAGGGCTGGCGCGCACGGGGACCATGATCACCAGTGCCGGTGCGATCATGATCGTGGTGTTCGCCGCATTCATGCTCGGCGACTTTCTCATGATCAAGGTGCTGGGGTTCGCCCTGGCGACGGCCGTGCTGCTCGACGTGACGGTGGTTCGCATGGCCATCGGGCCGGCGCTGCTGGCACTCGCGGGACGGTGGAACTGGTGGCCCGGCGACGCAGCTACCTCAGCCGCAGCCGTACCACGCGCTGGACATCGAGCGAGTCGCGGATGACACCGTGCGCAATGCTCCCGCGAATCGCGCCGTTCGCGAAGAGGTCGATGTCGGCAGGCCATTCCACGATGTGCGCAAGGCGCCCTTCACGATCGTAGACGTCGGCCCGCCGCGAACTTCCCGCCGCAACGGACAGCTCCACCCGCGGCTCGCGCCTGAGACTCGTCGTCGGGACCTCGGTCGCGCGCCGGTCCATCTCGGCGTTCGCTTCCGCTCCTCCTCGCGGGCTCCGGCCCGCTGCACACTCGTGCAAGCGCGCACACCGATTCAAGACTCCGTACCGACGCGAGCCCTATCCTGCGGCTGATACATCACCTTCAGCATCGGGAGCAGGAATATGAGACGACGGTACATCGCGGTGCTCGCCAGCGCCGCCGCGCTTGGCGCGTGCCAGCGGGACATTCCGACGCAGGCCGCAGCGGATATGCAGCACGCGACCGCCCGGGGCGTCACCGCCTCGACCACCGGCGGCGGGAAGGCGCAGCTGCCGCCCGGCTTCTCGGAGCTGGGATTCTCGTTCGCCGCCAATCTCATGGCAGATGGTTCGGCAACCGGCGAGTTTCGACAGCACTATGTGAGCGGCGGCGGCAGTGTGGACTTTCACGGCACCGTGACCTGCGTCTCCTTCGATCCCGTGAATGACCGCGCGTGGATCGGCGGCGTGGTCACTCGGAACAGCTCGACTAATCCCGCCGTGCTGAAGCCGATTCACGAGGTCGGGAAGGACGTCTGGTTCCGCGTCGTGGACAACGGCGAGGGCCAGTCGCTCGATGACCGCACTACCGTACTCGGGTTCGAGGGCGCCGCCGGCGTCACCACCTCCGCGGAATACTGCGCCAGACAGCTCTGGGCGGCCGGCAACGCGAACACCTGGGCAGTCACGGACGGAAACATCCAGGTACGACCCTAGCGATTGCGACGGGACGTCGGAGCGGCCGATCCTCGTGCCTCGCGGCGATATGCCGCCGCGGGCACACCTGTCGCCGCCCTGCAGGCGCGCGTCAGGTGACTCTGGTCCGCGAATCCGGCCGAGAGAGCCACCTCAGAAAGCGGCATCGTGCTCGTCGCGAGCTGTTCGAGCGCCCAGTTGACGCGCAGCGCCCGCGCATACTCGCCGACGCTCGCGTGAAAGTGGCGGCGAAACTCGCGCGCCAGATGCCACGGAGGCACCCCGGCCTCCGATGCAACCTGACGGAGCGACAGCCCGAACCGGAATTCGTCATGGATCAGGTCGCGGGCGCACAGCAGCCACTGCGGCGGTCCTGGTGCCACTCGCTTCGAGCCTCCTGATCGGGCGGCACGGCCCAGCATCAGCATGACCAGCGAGTCAAGAACGAGCGGCGAAAGCGTGTCGGGCGCGATCAGCTCTGCAGAGATACGGCGCGCGTCCAGGGCGATGACCGGGTCGCGTCTCAGGGAGACGCTGCCGAGAAGGTCGGCAAATGGCGCCAGCATCTCCGGGCGATGGGGACTGGGCTGCGTGACGATGACGCGCGCCCCTCGCGTCCCTCCGTAGTTGGCGTGCCGCTCCGCCCGCGGCTCGGTCCAGGTCGTACCACTGACGCAGTCCAGCCGCTTGCCGCTAATACGCGTCTCGAAGCTCCCCTCCAGCATGACCGAGAAGATGCTGCGGTCATGTGTGTGAGGCTCGAGAACGGCCCCCGGCGCAAACCATGCCTCGGTCACGCGGAAGGCGCCCGTGTCCACCTCTCGTGAACGCGGACTGCCCATCGTGACAGGTGCATGGCTCACGCGCATGCTCTCGGGCCCCGACGCCCGTTCCGATCGTCTCGACATGCGCGGCCGTCCGGCTGGGTGATCGTCCTACAATAGATCCTCCGGCAGCCGCACCGCAATGACGCACGCGTTGCTCACCACCGGCCGCGTGGTCCGGACGATCACCTGGCCGTTCGGATGAATCGCCACATTTATCCCTGAATCTGCTCGACGAGCGCGCCGACAGGGTAATATCCGGCCTTGACCCACGCACACGGTCTGGTGACTGCCACTTACGACGAACGGTTGTGGGGCTGGGATCCCACCCCGGGCATCGTCGCCGTCCACGCGGATCACGATGGCCGCTCCACGGTCTGGCGGCGACTCCCGGAGACCGGCGCGCTCCTTCGCGAGGACGAGCGCTTCCGACCCTGGCTTCTCCTCGATCGCATCGACGATCTCGACCACCTCGGCGCTCGACTTGGGCGCGCCGAGGATCCGGGAACCGGCATTCGGTATCGCGAGCTGCACGGGCCGGGAGCTCTTCGCTATCTCATCACCGCCGACGACGGCCGCTCACTGACCTCGGCGGTCCTTCTCGGCGCGTCCCGGAGGCTCGGAAGGCGCATCGCGCATCTGGGCGAGCTCGACGCCGGCAGCGTGCTCTCGCTGCCCCCCGAAGAGCAGTATCTCGTCGCGACGGGACGCAACTACTTTCGCGATCTCCCCTTCGATCGGCTGCACCGCCTGCAGTTCGACCTGGAGACAACCGGGCTCGATGCACGGCGTGACCGCATCTTCATGATCTCGATCCGCCATCACACCGGCGACACCGAGGTCCTCGAGGCGCGGGACTCGAGCAGCCACGCCGAAGCGGATCTGATCCGCATGCTCATGGCGAAGATACGCGCCGCGGATCCCGACGTCATCGAGAACCACAACCTTCACGGCTTCGACCTTCCCTTCCTGGATCGCCGCGCGCGGATGCTCGGCGTCCCTCTGTCTCTCGGGCGCATCGAAGGGACCGGCTTGCGCCGGCGCGCCGCCC
>JBGTMW010000656.1:0-4163 GCA_041743365.1 Gemmatimonadaceae bacterium | reverse complement strand
CGGTACATCGAAACCTGGTACAACCCGAGGAGGCGTCATTCCACGCTGGGGTACGTCAGTCCCGCGGAGTACGAACAGCAGGTGCGGGTTGCAGCATAGTTCCTAACGCTTAGGTGTCCATCAAATCGGACTAAGTCCAATTCTGATGCTAGTATCTCGCCAGGCGCCCCCCGCGGCCCCGCGCCCCACCTCGCCCCCGCGCAGCGGTTTTCGCCTATCCGCGCCACCATTTGATGACGCGCGATTCCGCCGGCGCCATACGATTCCGACCATGCCTCACGCACTCGACGGACCCCGCCACTCCCGCCGCGGCGGCCCCGATCGCGAGCACATGCGCATCCGCCGTGAGCTGATGCGCCTCTTCCTCGACCTCGCCGAGCGCGATGGGCTCCGAGACTCCGAGATCGCCACCGCCTGCCGGACCTCGCGGCAGCGGGCGTCCGACCTGCTCCACGGTCGCATCGCCCGTTTCAACAGCGAAACGCTGATCGACATCCTCTGGCGCTACGGAGTGACCGTCGACGTCGTCGTCAGCGAACGTCGAGGTTATCTCCGATACAAGTTCCGCCACCCACGGCCCGGCTGGAAACCGCCCCCCGACCACGCTTCCCTGTGACCTGCGAAGGCCGACGCGTCGCCCGCATCTCTCAGCGTCGGCGCCCCCCTCGACATTCTACGACAATCCGGATTTGCCTGAAAGAGGGCGATCGGCGCACTGCCGCGGCCCCGCAGGCGAGCTGCGAGACCGCTACAGCCAGTGCTGACGGCTGATCAGCCGCCGCGCAGCTTCGTGGCCTCGGCGACGCGCCGGATCGCGAGGATGAACGCTGCCACTCGAAGCGAAACGCCGAACTCCTGCGCCGCGGCTCGTACATCGGTGTACGCCGTCCCCATGACCCTGAGAAGCTCGTCGTCCACGCGCTCCGCGGTCCACCGAAAGCGCTGGGTGTTCTGCACCCACTCGAAGTACGACACTGTTACGCCCCCCGCATTGGCGAGAATGTCGGGGATGACCGTCACTCCACGCTCCTCGAGCTGGAGGTCGGCGGCGGGGGTTATCGGTGCGTTGGCGGCTTCCACCACGAGTCGCGCCCGCACATCGGCCACGTTGCGCTCGTCGATTACGCCCTCGAGCGCAGCGGGGACGAGTATGTCCACGTCTAGTGCGAGCAGCTCATCGTTGGAGATCGACTCGGCACGGCTGGCGCCGACGACGCTGCCACTCGACGCCGCTTCGGCCATGAGCTCATCCACGTCGAAGCCGTCGCCGCGAAAGATTCCGCCGCGCACATCCGATACGGCGACTATCCTTGCGCCCAGCGCGGCCAGGGAATGGGCGCCCCAGCTCCCGACGTTGCCGAACCCCTGGATCGCCACCGTCGCGCCCCGGAGCGGTCGGCCGACTTCGCTCGAGGCGCGCTCGGTCACGATCGCCACGCCGCGTCCCGTTGCGGACAGTCGCCCCCGTGAGCCGCCGAGCTGCAGCGGCTTCCCCGTGACCACTCCGGGCGTGAAGCCGTGATACTTTGCGTATTCGTCCACGATCCACGCCATCACCTGCGCATTCGTGTTGACATCCGGTGCGGGAACGTCCTCGTTGTCGCCGATGAGCATGTGGATCCGCCCCACGAAGGTGCGCGTCAGGTACTCCAGCTCGTTCATCGAGAGCTCCGACGGGTCGCAGTCGATCCCGCCCTTTGCCCCTCCGTACGGGAGGTCGACGACCGCCGTCTTCCAGGTCATCAGCGACGCGAGGGCGCGCACCTCGTCGACCTCCACGCGCGGATGGTAGCGGAGCCCGCCCTTCATCGGACCGCGCGAGTTGTCGTGCTGGATACGGAAGCCGTGATAGGTGCGGAACCGGCCGTCATCGCACTGGAGGGGGAGCTCGACCATCACCTCCCGAAATGGCGTCTTCAACGCGATCTGCACCTGGTCGGGGATGCCGAGCCTTCGAGCGGCGCGATCGAACTGGTAGTTGACGGCCTCGAAGGTCGAGAGGCTCTCCGACGGTGGGCTGTCCTGCAGGCCGGCGGGAGTCTCGGCGCTGCGCAGGGTCGTCTGATCCTTTGCATGGGGTGGCATCGGGTTCTCCCTCTGTTGGTTCTCCGTAAGAGGTTGGCAATACCGGGGCCGCGCGAAGCGCGGGGGCTCAGATCATTTCCGCGAGCAGCGTCGCTATTCCCAGGAAGCCGAGGAATCCCGCGATATCGGTCACCGTCGTCAGGACGATGGATGACGACTGCGCCGGGTCGAGTCCCATGCGGCGAAGGGTGATCGGTACCAACGCGCCTGCGAGGCCGGCCATTACCATCGCGATTATCATCGAGAGCACGATCACGAGGACGAGCCCGGTCGAGCGGCTCCACACGTACACGCCGATGCCGCACGTGGCAGCGATCGCGATTCCGTTGATGAGGCCGACGCTCGCCTCCTTCATCGTCACGGCGAGCCATTGCCGCGGCGAGATCTCGCGCAGCACGAGCCCGCGCATCGTCACGGCGAGGGCCTGCGCGCCCGCATTCCCCGACTGTCCCGCGACGACGGGAAGGAGGACGGCGAGTGCCGTGAAGCGCGCGATCGTGCCCTCGAACACCCCGACTACCGCCGCCGCGAGAAACGCCGTCAGCAAGTTGATCTGGAGCCATGGAAGACGCTTCCGAACGGCGAACATCGGCGATGAGAGCGCACGCTCGTCCGCGCTCGCGCCTGTCATCGTCTGCATGTCGGCCGATAAATCCTCCTGCATGCTTCGCATCAGTCGCGTGTCGGGAATGACGCCCAGCAGGTGCCCATGCATGTCCACTACCGGGAGGTCGGTGATGCGAAAACGCTCGACGATGTCGGCGATCTCGTCGCGCTGGGTGAGCGTTGTGACCGACGCGGCGACCGGTTTCGCAAGCGCCGCGAGCGCCTCGTCGGGCGCCGCCGTGGCGGCATCCTGAAGTGCCACGCTTCCGGCCAGGCGATTCAGGTCGTCGATCAGGAAGACGTTCCGGGCCGCGCGTGTCCTCGACCCGCGGAGCGCGATGATGGCGTCTCCCGCCGTCGTCGTCTCGCGAAAGACGGCGATGCTCGGATCCATGATGCGCCCCGCGCTGTTTGCCGGGTAGCTCATGAGCTGATCGATCTCGGCGCGAATGGGCGGGGCGAGACTGGCCAGGAACCGTTCCGCGTGATCGGGATCCAGCGCGCCGAGAATCGGCACCACCTCCGTCGGCAGCAGCTCCGCCAGGAGCGCGGATGCGTGACCCTCGGGGAGCTCGGCGAGCACAGCCGCCGCGACGGAAGGGTTGAGCCGCCGCCACACGGGGGCGAGTACCGGCGCCGAAAGAAATGACAGCTCGCGCGCGACCTCCGGCGGGGGGAGCTCCTCGATCTTCTGCGCCGCTTCCCACGGATGCTCGCGCAGGAACCGGCCGTCGAGCGCCTCGACGGCGCGCTGAACGCTACCGGTCATCGCGCGGACCTCGCCGGTTGCGGAGCAGCGCCGCCGTTATCGAGTGCAGGAGTCGACCTTGCGAGCCCGGCGATCACGGCGAAATACGCCTCGACGATGTGGAGCAGAAGCGTCGGCTCCCAGCGATCGGGCTGGCTCGCACGCACATCGTGGGCGCCCTTCTCGAGGGTGGCGCGGCTGACGCCGCCGAGAAACTCTCCCTGCGGATTCGTGACCGGAAGCATGAGGTAGCTGTTCCATCCGGCATGGGCGAGCGCGGTTCCGAGAGATGCCGAGGCGAAGACCGGCCGCACCTGGCGATCGGCCAACGTGGCGAGCTTCGCGCTGCGGCCGGAGTGCAGTATTGCGGGAACGGTAGCGACGCCGACGTACCTGCGCGTCGAGTCCACGACGAAGACCACGGAATCATCGGCGCGCCGTCGCGCGGCGAGAAGATCGAGCGCGTCGCCGGCGGTGTGGCCGAAGTCGATCGCCGCGACATCGTGGTCCACCCAGGCGCCGGCGCGCGTACGTGGGTACGTCAGCGTCCGGCGGTGATGACGTGCGACGCTCGAGGGGAGCGTGTCGAGCAGCGCCTCGCGCTCGGCGTGGGGCAGTTGCCGGAGGATGGCGGTCGCATCCCTCGTCCGCAGCTCGGCGAGGATTGCGCTACCGCGGTCGGGTGAGATGTGGGCGATGCAGCGCGCGGCCGTCCACGAGGTCA
>JBGTMW010000655.1:0-2218 GCA_041743365.1 Gemmatimonadaceae bacterium | reverse complement strand
TCAACGGCACCGAGAGGATCGTCGTCAGCGGTGCCCAACTCGAGCACACGGACGCGATCCTCTGCGAGACCTTGCCTCCGTCCGCGTCTCCCGCCATATCAGCGGGATGCTGAACATCGACCTTGCAGGCCGGCGCGCACTCGTGGCCGGCGTCGCCGACGATGGCGGATTCGGCTTCGCGATCGCGAAGTCCCTCGCGGAGGCCGGCGCCTCGGTGTGCGTCGGAACCTGGCCGCCCGCCCTCAACATCTTCCTCAACCTCCTCGAGCGCGGCAAGATGGACGAGGCCCGCCGCCTCAGCGACGGCTCCCTGCTCACGTTCGAGAAGATCTATCCGCTCGACGCCGCGTTCGACACTCTGGCCGATGCGCCCGAGGAGCTCCGGACGAGCAAGCGCTACAAGGACACCGGCGACTTCTCCGTGGGCGGATTGGCCGAGCGCCTCGTCTCGGATTTCGGCGATCACCCGCTGGACATCGTGGTGCACTCGCTCGCGAACGGTCCGGAGGTGAAGAAGCCGCTGCTCGAGACGAGCCGATCCGGCTACCTGACAGCGGTGAGCGTGAGTGCGTACTCGCTGATCTCGATGGTGAGCCGCCTCGGTCCGCTGATGCGCCCGCGCGGCTCGGTGGTGTCGCTCACCTACATGGCGAGCGAGCGTGTGATTCCAGGATATGGCGGCGGGATGTCATCCGCGAAGGCAGCACTCGAGAGCGACACGCGCGTTCTCGCCTTCGAGGCCGGGCGGAAGCACGGTGTGCGCATCAACACCATCTCCGCGGGGCCCTTCGCCTCGCGTGCCGCGAGTGCGATTGGAATCATCGACACCATGGTCGAGTACTGCGCGTCGAACTCGCCGCTGGGCGAGGCGCTCACGGCTCACGAAGTGGGTACGACGGCCGCGTTCCTCTCCAGCGACCTCGCATCGGGAATCACGGGGACGACGGTGTACGTCGACAAGGGGTATCACACGATGGGAATGGCCCTGCTGGAGAGCGACGGAAGCGCGAAAGGGAAATGACGATCCAGCCGCCAATGCTTCGCACGAGCCCGCTCGCCGCTCTCGCGCTCACCTGCATCCTCGCCGTTCCGGCGAAGGCCCAGCATCCGGACTCCCTCGCCCGCAGCGTCGACCGGGTCTTCGAGCGCTGGAACAGGAACGATTCGCCGGGCTGCGCCGTGTCGGTCGTTCGCGACGGCTCTGTGGTATACACACGCGGCTACGGGATGGCGAATCTCGAGCACGACGTGCCGATCACACCGTCGACGGTGTTCTACATCGGCTCGGACTCGAAGCAGTTCACCGCCATGGCAATGGCGCTGCTGGCGAAGGACGGCCGCATCTCGCTCGACGACGACATCCGCAAATACGTCCCGGAGCTGCCGAAGTACGACGCGCCCATCACCATCAGGCACCTCATTCACCACACCAGCGGCCTGCGCGACTACTACACGCTGCGGTCGCTCGCCGGCGACCCGAGCGACGGCGTTTTCGGTGACGATGACATCCTGCCGCTGATCGCACGGCAGCGAGAGCTCAACTTCACTCCCGGCACCCAGCACCTCTACAGCAACTCCGGCTATCTGCTCCTCTCGGTCATCGTGAAGCGCGTCACCGGGAAATCCTTCCGCGCCTTCGCCGACGAGCGGATCTTCCGGCCGCTTGGAATGACGCGGGCGCACTTCCGTGACGATCACACCGAGCTGGTGAAGGGGCGTGCCTACGCCTATGCCCCGCGCGGCAATGGATACAGCCTCAGCATGCCGAACTTCGATGTCGTGGGCGCCGGCGGCCTCCTCATGCCGGTGGAAGAGTTCGTGATCTGGGACCGGGAGTTCTACGCCGCCACACTGGGTGGGCGCGATATGGTCACCCAGCTGAGCACTCCGGGCCGGCTCAACGACGGAACGACGCTCGGCTACGCCTTCGGGCTGAACGTCGGTCAGTACCGGGGCCTGCGCACCATCGGTCATGGCGGAACGTACGGCGGCTACCGCGCCGACATCCTGCGCTTCCCGGACCAGAGATTCGCGGTCGCCGCGTTCTGCAACCTGGCTTCCATCGCGCCCGCGAACCTCACGAAGCAGGTCGCGGACATCTATCTCGCCGGCCAGCTGCGCGCGGCCGATCCCGCCCCTCGAATGGCGAGCGAGGATCCCGCCGCTTCATCTCCGCGGCGTGCCGAGCCCACGGCGGCAGCCGCGGCGATGAACGCGG
>JBGTMW010000654.1:0-17155 GCA_041743365.1 Gemmatimonadaceae bacterium | reverse complement strand
ATCCTCCGATGCCAGACGCGAACACCAGGATCAACACCAGGATCAACAGCGATGGGAAGAGCGATTTAGCGGATGAACCGGATCAGGCGGATGGAACCCGCTCGACGGGGGAACAACAGCGCGATGCCCGACTGGAGCGATAATGGTGGACTCAGGTCGGACCAGATCCGCATGATCCGTTGAAATCCGTTCAATCGTTCTTCCATCGTTGTTGCGGTTGCCGTTGCCAGTGGCTTCGTCGGCGACTGCTATCCGGATCTCGCAATCAGGTCACTAGCGTTCCGACCCGCCCGCCGTCACCTGCCTGGGATTCACGTAGAAGTTCGCATCCACCCTGAACGCATCGGGACCGGGGAGCCTGACCGCCACGCGCTGCCAGGATTCGGTCGGACGGATCACGCTGTACTGCGAGCCGTCGAGCGTGACCCTCAGCGGCATGTCGAAACCGGGGACGACGGTCGCCCACCGGTACCATAGCGCGCCGTTCGCCACCCGGTACTCGAAGGTCGGGATCATCGGGGTCCGGAGGTACTGGTCGAACACCCGCTTCAGGTTCGTTCCTGCCTGCGCGCTGATGTAGTCCTCGACCTGACTACCCATCACCGTCTGGTGGCGGAAGGTTTCATTCAGTCCCATTAGGATTGCGCGCCACTTCACGTCATCGTCCACGATCTGGCGGATCGTGTGCAGCATCAGTCCGCCCTTGGGGTACATGTCGCCCGAGCCCTGGTCGTTGACTTCGTAGCCGGGGATGATCGGGCGGTCGTTCCGGACCCCGCGTCGATTGCCGACGATGTACCGTGCGCCCGCCTCCTTCCCGAACAGGCACTCCGTGTAGATCCCTTCCGCGTAGTTCGCGAAGCTCTCGTGCACCCACATGTCGGCGTTGTCCTTCGCCGTGATGTTGTTCCCCCACCACTCGTGCGCGCTCTCGTGGATGATGATGAAATCCCACTCGAGGCCGAGTCCCGTGCCGGAGCTTTCGCGTCCGCGGTAGCCGTTCCGGTAGTAGTTGCCGTAGGAGATCGCGCTCTGGTGCTCCATTCCGGTGTTCGGCACCTCGAGCAGCTTGTAGCCGTCCTCGTACCACGGATACGGGCCGAACCAGTGCTCGAAGCACTGCATCATGGGCCTCACCTGCACCCATTGGCGCTTCGCGTTTTCGAGGTTGTAGTCGAGCGGCCAGAAGTCCAGGGTAAGCCTCCCCTTCAACCCGTCGTACACCTCGCTGTAGTGGGCGTACGAGCCTGCAGCGACGGCGATCGCGTAGTTGTTGATGGGGTTCATGACGAACCACTCGTAGGTGGTCGTGCCGTCGGGGTGTCGCGTCGTGCTGCGCAGCCGCCCGTTGGAGACGTTCTGCATGGGATCGGGAACGCGGATGGCGACGCGCTGACTGTCGGGCTCGTCGGCCTGGGTGTCCTTGTTCGGCCACCATACGGACGCGCCCATTCCCTGGTCGGTGGTCACAACCCACGGACGCCCGAGGCTGTCGGTGGCCCAGGAGAAGCCGCCCTCCCACGGGGGATCTCGGGCGATCTGCGGCGGTCCGTGGTAGTAGACGGTGATGGTTCTGTGCTCGCCCTGGCGCTGTGTGGCCGGGAGCGTGACGAAGAACGCGGCGCCCTCGCGGCGGAAGCGCAGGGACCGGCCGTCCTGAACCATGCTGTCCACCTGCAGCGGCTCCATGAGGTCGACCTGCATCTCCGTCGCCGGCGCGAGCACGCGGTAGGTGATGCCGTTGCGGCCCGAAATGCTGCTGTCGCCCGGGCTGATAGTCACGTGGAGATCGTAGAAGGTGACGTCCCACCAGCGTCGCCCCGGGGAAGTGAACGATCCCCGGAGGGAGTCCGCGCGCGATGTCTTCGGCACGTAGCCTCGCCGCGGTGCGCGCGCGAAGGTGTCCGCCCGAACCGGCTCCGCCGGTGCAGGCTCGGCGCGAGCCGGCGGTGGCGCCGAAGTGGCCGGCTGCGGGGTGACGCAGGCAGACGAGAGCAGGGCAATGGCAGAAGCGACCAGCAGACCGCGCATGTCTACGACCTCAATGAAGGAGCGAAAGACCCGGGCACGGCCGAGCAGGTATGCGTGCGTGGATCATCACGCAAAGCGTTTGGCCGATCTCTCCCGCGCCCTGCGCATCTCCTCCTCGCGATTCCGCGGCGGAGCGCTCGTGCGCAGCGAGTGGATCAGGCGATGCGCTGCGGCCGTCACCTCGTCGACGGCGAGGTCGAATGCAGCCTCGTTCGCGCGCGACGGGCGCGCGGCTCCGCTCAGCTTGCGGACGAACTGCAGCGCTGACGCGCGGATCTCATCATCGGTGGCGGGTGGATCGAAGTTGGCGAGCGTCCTGATGTTGCGGCACATCGTCGTCTCCTCGGTTTTGCACGCAAAGGCTGGCTACACTGGAGCCTCGGTCCCTCTACCTGACTGCATCGAGGCCGTGGCGCACCCAGTCGGCCAGCTCCGGATCATCCGCGATTGCATCTGGCGCCACCACTACCCACGTGGACATCGGTCTTTCCCCATCGGGCGCGAATGGCGTCACGCCCGGCTTGGCCAGCAGCCTGGTGTACTCCTCGCGCCTGGTCTTCACGATCAGTGCATCGTCCCAGACTATCACGAACGTCGACTTGCCCCTGAGAAATCCGCGGCCACCGAAAACGTTCTTCTGCCGCGCGCCTCGCTCGCCGAGTTGGGCGAGGCTGTCCGCCACCCGAGCGACGAGGCCGGCGTCGAAGGTCATCAGCAGCAGGAAAAAACGGTGACGAACCGCTGTTCCCTATCGCTCCAGGCGATCACGTAGGTTACCTCACCGCCCGCGAACCAGGTGAATGTCTTCCGGTCACGAAGCTCCGTCACGAGCGCCTCGATCCGCGACCGCGGAACCGCGCGCGCCAGCGTGTTGATGGGCTCGTGCGCAGTCGGAGGGAGTTCGTCGCCGGGTGCGAGAGAGTTCGCGGTTCGCCACTGGTGGGTCGCGACATCGTACCGAATCGCATCACGCATCATGCTCAGCAGCATCGTGTCCGAAACGGTGCCGGCCACGCCGTTCCTGAACGCGCTGTCGGTGAGCACCGCATTGATGTGCTTCCGCACCGTCGAATCGGCGGCCGCCTCGGTCATCTCGGCGCGATCGACATACTGGAAGTAGAATTCGGAGGCCCACGAGGAGGCCAGCAGGAGACTATCCTCGGGAGACCGAATCTCGAGGCGCACTCGCAGGGAATCGATCGTCGGCCCGCGAGCGTCCAGCGTCAGGCGTTCCGGACGCCCATCGCCGGCAAGGTCCTCGGAGATGCTGCGCGCGATGCGGATCGTGTCGCCGGTGGGCGCAGCGGACGCGGCGGTAGTGTCCGAAGCATCGGGTGTCGGCGCGCACGCCTGGCCCGACAATGCCACGACGAGCGCGACCGCGCAGGACTGCAGCATCGACGATGGACGTATTCCCTCGAACGTTCGCATGCGCAGCAATCTACCGAGGGCCAGGTTCGAGCGGAATAATCAGCTGTGACGTGCGGCCCATCTCTTGCCCGAGTGAAAAGTCCTCTCAACTCCAGGCAAAAGGCTACGACACGGAATGATGAAAGTGAAAAGGGGGAAGACCGAGCGGGCCACCGGATCGGAAGCCTTCGACCGACTGGTGATCGAGTGTGTCACCCCCGAGGTCGACGCTGGACGGTTTCCGGTGAAGCGGATCGTGGGCGACCTGTGCGAGATCGGCGCAGACATCTACAAGGACGGTCACGAGCTCCTCGCGGGCCACGTCCGATACCGTCTTCCCAGCGACAACGGGTGGCGCTTCACGCCGCTGACATACGTTTCCGACGACGATCGCTGGTACGCAACGGTCGCGCTTGATCGGATCGGGCGATGGGAATTCACGGTTGAGGCCTGGACCGATCTCTTCGGCAGCTGGCGAAGCGACCTCGGCAAGAAGACCCAAGCGGGGCTGACCATCGACTCGGAGCTTCTCGAAGGGGCTGCCCTGATCCGCGACACCGCGCGGCGGTCGAAATTCGGGGAAGGCCGCAAGTCGCTGGAGGCGAGCGCGGCAGTTCTGGAGGACTCGTCCATCCCCGGGAGCGTGCGCGCGCAGACCGCCATGCTTCCGGAGCTTCTCGTGCTGATGGAGGCGCATTTCGTCCCGCGTGACCTGGCATGCTACGGCCGCACCCTGTCCATCACGGTGGATCGCGAGCGCGCCGGCTTCGCAGCCTGGTATGAGATGTTTCCTCGATCGCAGACGCCGGATCCCGATCGCCACGGGACCTTTCGCGACGCTACCGAGGCGTTGCCGCGAATTGCCGAGCTCGGTTTTGACGTGCTCTACCTGCCTCCGATCCACCCCATTGGCGTCACCTTCAGGAAGGGCCCGAACAACACTCTCGAGGCCGGCCCGAACGATCCTGGAAGTCCCTGGGCGATCGGGAGCGAGCAGGGCGGTCATACGGCGGTCGACCCGCGACTCGGCACCATCGAGGATTTCGAGCTCTTCGTCCAGGCTGCCGAGGACCACGGCCTGGAGGTGGCGCTGGACTATGCCCTGCAGTGCTCCCCGGACCATCCCTGGGTCAGGGAGCATCCCGAGTGGTTCTTCATCCGTCCCGATGGGACGATCAAATACGCCGAGAATCCTCCGAAGAAGTACCAGGACATCTACCCCATCAACTTCTGGTGCGACGATCGCGCGGCGCTCTGGGATGCGTGCAGGGAGGTAGTCGAGTTCTGGATCGAGCGCGGCGTGAGGACCTTTCGCGTGGACAACCCGCACACCAAGCCATTCGCGTTCTGGGAGTGGATGATCGGGGAGATCCAGCGCGACCGGCCCGACATCATCTTCCTGGCCGAAGCCTTCACCCGGCCGAAGAAGATGAAGAATCTGGGGAAGCTCGGCTTCACCCAGTCGTATACCTACTTCACCTGGAAGAACAGCTCGGCGGAGCTCATCGAGTATTTCACCGAGCTGACCGACACCGAGATGGTGGAGTACTACCGCGGCAACCTGTTCGCGAACACTCCCGACATCCTGCACGAGTACCTTCAGGCGGGCGGTCCGCCCGCCTTCCGCATCAGGCTGATCCTCGCCGCGACGTTGCTGCCGATCTACGGGATCTACAGCGGATACGAGCTGTTCGAGAACGTTCCGGTAAAGCCGAAGAGCGAGGAGTATCTCGACTCGGAGAAGTACCAGATAAGGGTGCGGGACTGGAGTGCCAGGCCCAACCTCGATGCGGAGATCCAGAGGATCAATCGAATACGGCGCGAGCATCCATCTCTTCAGCTCTATGACAATCTCCGGTTCCATCTCTCGGAGAACCCCGAGATCATCTTCTACTCCAAGCTCGATCCCTCGCGCGAAACGGGTCCGCGGGATGACCTGCTACTGGCGGTGAACACTGATCCGGCGCGCCCGCACGACACAATGGTGCACGTGCCGATCGACCTGCTCGCGATTCCCGAACACCAGCCCTACCAGGTGGAGGATCTTCTCACCGGCGCTCGCTACACGTGGCAGGGGTCACGCAACTACGTGCGGCTCGATCCCGCGTTCCAGGTCGCGCACCTGTTCCAGGTCATCCGGTGACGGCGTTTCGTGGAAGCCGCAAGCGATGCCACAAGTGCGGTTGAGGTCGCAGTCGCATACGAAGAATGCCGCGGTCGCAACCGAAGCTGAAGTCGCAGTGTCGGTCCGAGCTGCAGAGGTTGCGGTAGCGCCTGCACCCGGAGCTGAAGTCGCAGTTGCGGGCGACCTGCACAGCCAGCCAAGCCAAGCCAATCCCATGACCAAAGATCCGCTGTGGTACAAGGACGCGATCATCTATCAGACCCACATCAAGTCGTTCCGCGACAGCAACGAGGACGGCTACGGCGACTTCAAGGGCCTGATGGAGAAGCTGGATTACATCCAGGCGCTCGGCGTCACCGCGATATGGCTTCTCCCGTTCTATCCCTCGCCGCTGAAGGATGACGGGTACGACATCTCGCGGTACGAGGCGATCAACCCGGCATTCGGGACGATCGAGGACTTCACGGAGTTCATCGAGGAGGCACACCGCCGCGAGATCCGCGTCATCACCGAGCTCGTCATCAACCACACCTCCGACCAGCATCCCTGGTTCGTGCGCGCGCGCAGCTCGCCCAAGGGCTCGCCGGAGCGCGCCTTCTACGTGTGGAGCGACGATCCGAAGCTGTACAAGGAAGCGCGCATCATCTTCACCGACACCGAGCGCTCGAACTGGACCTGGGATCCCGAAGCCGAGCAGTTCTTCTGGCACCGGTTCTTCAGCCACCAGCCCGACCTGAACTTCGACAACCCCGCGGTGCTGGAGGCCGTGGTCGGCGTGATGAAGTTCTGGCTGAAGCTGGGGGTGGATGGGCTGCGCCTCGACGCGATTCCGTACCTCATCGAGCGGGAGGGGACGAACTGCGAGAACCTGCCCGAGACGCACGTCGTCCTGAAAAAGCTGCGTGCCGCGCTCGATGCGGAGTATCCCGACCGGATCTTCCTTGCCGAGGCAAACCAGTGGCCCCCCGATGTCCGCCCCTACTTCGGCGAGGGCGACGAATGCCACATGGCGTTCCACTTCCCACTGATGCCGCGGATGTTCATGGCGCTGCGCAAGGAGGATAGAACGCCGATCGCGGAGATCATGGCGCGGACACCGGCGATCCCCGAGGCCTGCCAGTGGGCGATCTTCCTGCGCAACCACGATGAGCTCACGCTCGAGATGGTGACGGACGAGGAACGCGACTACATGTATCGCGAGTACGCCACCGACAAGCGGATGCGCATCAACATAGGCATCCGCCGGCGACTTGCTCCGCTGATGGACAACGGCCGCCGGCAGATCGAGCTCATGAACGCCCTGCTCATGTCGATGCCCGGTACCCCGATCGTGTACTACGGCGATGAGCTCGGTATGGGCGACAATGTCTTCCTCGGAGATCGCAACGGAGTCCGCACTCCAATGCAGTGGAGCGACGACAAGAATGCGGGCTTCTCCGACGCGGACAGTGCCGCGCTCTACAGTCCGCTCATCGTCGATCCGCCGTACGGCTACCATGGCATCAACGTCGAGGCCGCGGAACGAACCAAGACATCCCTGCTTCGCTGGATGCGGCGCCTCATCGGGGTGCGCCGGAAGTATCGCGCCTTTGGCCGCGGTACCTTCGAGGTCCTTTACCCGGCGAACCGCGCGGTGCTCGTGTTCCTCCGCCGTTACGAGAACGAGACGATTCTGTGCGTCAACAACCTGTCCCGGTACGCGCAGGCGGCGGAGCTCGACCTCAGCGAGTTCAACGGCTGCCTCCCCGTGGAACTCTGGAGCGAGCGGCCATTTCCGGCGGTCGGCGAGCTCCCGTACCTGCTGACGCTGGGACCGCACGGAGTGTTCTGGTTCCGCCTTGCGGATCCCGGCACGGTGGAGGGAGCATGATGGTCGAGACGCCGACGGTGCGTGCCCAGGGCGGATCCGGGCAGGCGCTCACTCGCGAGATGCTCGTCACGCTGGAATCCGAAGCCGTCACGAACTTTCTCCTCGCCCGACGGTGGTTCGGGGCGAAGGGCGGACGACCCACCGGAGCGCGGTTCCGCGATGTCATTCCGCTCCCCTGGGATGGCGGACGAATGGTCGTCGCCACCATCGACGTGACGCTCGGCGAGGACCGCGTCGCGAGCTACCAGGTTCCGCTCGCGTACATGGCGGCACCCAACGATCCGCGCGGTGTGCTCGCGCGGGTCGAAGGTGGCGGGATGATCGTCGATGCCGTGGAGGATTCGCAGTTCCTCGAAGGGCTCGCAAGATCGCTGTCCACCGGTGCCACGTTCGCGGAGGGGAGCACGCGGTGGGTGTTCGAACCACTGGGCGACGCCGGATCACAGCTCGCCGGCCAGCGCCCGAGAGTCGGATCGGCCGAGCAGAGCAACACATCGATCATCTTCGGCGACCGCGCGATCCTGAAGCTCTTCCGGCGCCTCGAACCAGGTGACAACCCGGATGTCGAGATCGGTCGCTTCCTCACGAAGCGCACGTCCTTCCGCGGAACTCCGGCGCTCCTGGGCATCATCCGTCTCGAGAGCGCGCAAGGATCGAGCGTCGCCGGAATGGTCCAGGCCTTCGTTGCCGGCACGGGAGACGCGTGGTCGTACGCTGTCGCGAGCGCCCGGCAGCAGTTCGGCGCTCCAGAGGACGAGGAGCCCGAGACAGCATTCGTCACCGATGCCCGCGAGCTGGGACGGATCACGCGGGAGCTGCACGACGCTCTCGCTTCGGACTCCACGCATCCGGAGTTCGCCCCAAGGCCGGCAACGGCCGAGGATGTTCACCAGTGGGTCGGCGACGCGAAGCGTTCCATCGACGAAGGCTTCGCGCTGCTCGACAAGGCGATGGTCGGCGTGGCGCTTCCTGATGAAACGATGGCGGCTGCTCGTGTGCTCCTCCGGCGCCGTGCCGAATTTCCCGCGCTGGTGGACGAGATCGAGGAGCATGCGCGCGACGACGCCGGCGCCCGCATCCGTCACCACGGGGACTACCACCTGGGGCAGGTGCTTCGCACGCCGGACAGCAGGTTCATGATCATCGACTTCGAGGGAGAGCCTGCGCGACCGCTGGCGGAGCGTCGCGCGCGCCATTGTCCCCTGCGCGATGTCGCCGGGATGCTCAGGTCTTTCGCATATGCCGCGGCAACGGCGGCGACCGATCGGGAGCTGAAGGCGCCGCGTGGCATCATCGAGATCCGTGCGGGGCGTTGGCAGCGCGACGTCCGGAAGGCATTTCTCGGAGGCTACTTTACCTCCAGCCACGCGTCCGGCCCTCGCTTCCTGCCCAGGCATAAGGCCGCGACGGCGGGACTGACATCGCTCTTCGAGATCGACAAGGTCTTCTACGAGCTGAAGTACGAGCTGAACAACCGGCCGGACTGGGTGTGGATTCCCCTGCGAGGCATTGCCCGCCTGACCGAGGCTGTTGCCGCAGGAGATGCATGATCGAACCCTGGAAGCTCACTCGCGGTGCCACGCCGACGCGGGGGGGAACGCGCTTCAGCGTGTGGTCTCCGAGCGCCTCGCGTGTGAGCGTCGTGATCGATGGGCGCGGCGAGCACGAGCTCGATTCGCTGGCTCGCGGCGTCTTCGAGGGTGAAGTCGGGGGCGTCAGTCCCGGCGACGAATACCGCTATCGACTCGATGGAAAGGAGAGGTACCCCGATCCGGTGAGCAGGCACCAGCCCACGGGAGTGCATGGGCCGTCACGCGTCATCGATCCGAGCGCGTTCCGCTGGACCGACCGCGAGTGGAAGGGACTCGAGATGGCCGATCACATCATCTACGAGCTCCATGTGGGCACCTTCTCGAGCTCGGGAGATTTCGGGGGCGTGGCGGCGCACCTGGCCGAGCTCAAACAGGTCGGAGTCACGGCGATCGAGATCATGCCCGTCGCGGAGTTCCCCGGAGGCCGCAACTGGGGCTACGACGGTGTGCATCTCTACGCTCCGCAGAGCAGCTATGGCGGACCGGAAGAGCTGCGGCGGATGGTGAACCTCGCGCACGCAGCGGGTCTCGCCGTGATTCTCGACTGCGTTTACAACCATGTCGGCCCCGAGGGAAACTACCTCGGTTCCTTCGGCCCCTACTTCACGGAGACCTACAGGACTCCGTGGGGGAAGGCGGTGAACTACGACGGCGCCGACAGCGATGAGGTGCGTCGCTTCGTCATTGACAACGCGCTGTACTGGATCACGGAGTTCCACATCGATGGCTTGCGGCTGGATGCCGTGCACGGGATATTCGACTTCGGTGCTCGGCACGTGCTGCGCGACCTCTCCGACGCCCTGCACGCGCAGGGGAAGCTGCTGGGCCGCAGGGTCCAGGTGATCGGCGAGAGCGATCTCAACGACCCCAAAGTGATTCGTGGCGGCGAGTGCGGTCTCGACATGGACGCGCAGTGGAGCGACGATCTCCACCACGCCATTCATTCGCGCATCACCGAGGAAGGGAAGGGGTACTACAGCGATTTCGGCGGCGTGCTTCCCATCGCGAAGGCACTGAAGGAGCGGTTCGTCTACGACGGCCGCTTCAGCTCGCACCGGCGGCGCATGCACGGCGCTCCGGCGGTGGACGTCCCTGCCGACCACTTCGTGGTATGCATCCAGAACCACGACCAGGTCGGCAACCGCGCGACGGGCGATCGCCTGTCGACCCTGGTGCCGTTCGAGAAGCGAAAGCTTGCCGCCGCGCTCTACCTGCTGTCGCCGTATGTGCCGATGCTCTTCATGGGTGAGGAGTACGACGAGACGAATCCCTTCCTCTACTTCGTGAGCCATGCCGACAAGGAGCTGGTCAAGGCAGTGAGGAAGGGTCGAAGGGAGGAGTTCAAGGCGTTCGGCTGGGGGGACGAGGTACCCGATCCGCAGGCCGAGGATTCCTTTCGCAGCTCTCGGCTCGATCGCACCCGGTCCGCGACGCCCGAAGGGAGCGCGATGCTCGCTATGTACCGTGCGCTGATCAAGCTGCGCCGCGAGGAACGCCTTCTCCGCCCGGGCGATGCGGACGTCGACGTGGCCCACGACGAGAACGCGGGCTGGGTTCGGCTGACGCTGAGCCCGAAGGGGGGAGCCGGCGCGCGACTGGTCGCGCTGTTCAACCTCTCGAATGCGCGCGTGGAGGTTGTGCTCTCACGTGGCGGTGGTGTTGCGGGCAGGGCTACACGGCTGATGGGCACCGATGATGCCGCCTTCAGTCCGGACCGCGACGGACGTGGCACGAATTCAGTGATGGACGCATCGGCACGGGTAACCCTTCCGGCGTCGACGGCCGTCCTGTACCGAGTGGAACCAGACTAGATGAGAGTCTGGCCAGGGAACCCCTACCCGCTCGGCGCAACCTGGGATGGGGAGGGCGTGAACTTCGCGCTCTTCTCCGAGAACGCCACCGGGGTGGAGCTCTGCCTCTTCGACAGGAACGAGGACTCGGAGGAGCGCGTCAGGATCCAGGTCGCCAACCGCAGCGACCAGATCTGGCACTGCTACCTGCCCGACATTCGGCCGGGACAGTTGTATGGCTACCGGGTTCACGGTCCCTATCGCCCCCAGGACGGGCATCGCTTCAATCCGGTGCAGCTGCTGATCGACCCGTACGCGAAGTCGGTAAGCGGAACCATCAAGTGGAGCAACGCGCTTTTCGCGTACAACGTCGGCGGACCGCGCGAGGATCTCGAGCCATCCACGAGCAACAGCGCCGGCGGGCTACCCAAGTCGGTCGTGGTCGATCCTGCGTTCACCTGGGGGAACGATCGTCCCCCGAAAATCCCGTGGAATCGCACGGTGATCTACGAGACGCACGTGAAGGGGATGACGATCAGACATCCGGAGGTGGAGGAGCGACTTCGCGGCACGTTCCTCGGGATCTCGTCCGAGCCGATAATCGACCACTTCCGCTCGCTCGGGGTTACCGCGGTCGAGCTGCTGCCGGTGCATCACTTCGCCGTGGACCGTCACCTGGCCGAGAAGGGGCTGACGAACTACTGGGGATACAACTCGATCGCGTACCTTGCTCCCGACATCCGGTATTCGACGGGCGGCCTGGGCAGCCAGGTATACGAGTTCAAATCGATGGTGAAGAAGCTCCACTCCGCCGGCATCGAGGTGATCCTCGACGTCGTGTACAACCATACGGGGGAGGGCAACCATCTCGGGCCGACGCTCTCGCTCAGGGGAATCGACAACAAGGCGTACTACAGGCTCGTCCCGGACAACCAGCGCTACTACATGGATTTCACCGGGACCGGGAACAGCCTCAACATGCTGCACCCGCGGACGATCCAGCTGATAATGGACAGCCTCCGCTACTGGGTTCTCGACATGCACGTCGATGGGTTCCGCTTCGACCTCGCGACGGTGCTCGCGCGCGAGCTGCACGAGGTGAACCGCCTCGGGACCTTCTTCGACATCATCCACCAGGATCCGGTGCTGTCACAGGTGAAGCTCATTGCCGAGCCGTGGGATGTCGGGGAGGGTGGCTATCACGTCGGGAACTTCCCGATCGGGTGGGCGGAGTGGAACGACAAGTACCGCGATACCATCCGGCAGTTCTGGAGGGGCGACCGGGGCCTGGTGCAGGAGGTCGCATCGCGTCTGGCGGGCAGCAGCGACATCTACGAGTGGAGCGACAGGCAGGCGTACGCGAGCGTCAACTTCGTCGTTGCACACGATGGGTTCACCCTGCGCGACCTCGTGAGCTACGAACAGAAGCACAACCAGGCCAACGGCGAGAACAACAAGGACGGCTCGAACGACAACAACAGCCGGAACTGGGGCGCCGAGGGCCCCTCGACCATTCAGGGGATCATCGACATCCGTCAGCGGACGATGCGCAACATGATGGCGACGCTCGCGTTCTCCCAGGGGATTCCGATGATCGCCCACGGCGACGAGATCGGCAGAACGCAGCACGGAAACAACAACGCCTACGCTCAGGACAGCGAGATCACCTGGATGAACTGGAGTCTCGAGGACTGGCAGAAGAAGCAGCTCGAGTTCACGCGGAAGGTGTTCGCGATACGGCACTCGAACCCGGTGCTGCGGCGACGGTCCTTCTTCCGCGGCCGGCCGACCGACGACGGGATCGCGGACATGATCTGGGTGTGTGCGGACGGCCGCGAGATGACGGAACAGGACTGGCATGACCCTGACAACCACACCATTGGCATGCTCATACCCGGGCATTCCACGGATGAGACGGACGATCGCGGGCGGCCGATCGAGGGCGATACGATGCTTCTCATCGCCCACGCCGGCGATCATGACATCGACATCACGCTCCCGCGGCTTCCCGGCGAGGGGCTGTGGGTCGAGATGATAGACACGGCGGAGCTGAACCGCGGCGCCGCCACGGAAGGTCCCATTCGAGTGGCCGCGTACTCGTTTCTCCTGCTGAGGCACGGGCACGATCGAAGAATGGAACCTGTCCACAATCCGGCGCGGTGAACACCGCAGCCGCCAATCACGCTGCCGCCAGTGCGGCAGCGTCATCGAGAGGTGTGTCTCTCGAGGTCGAAGGAGGGCCCAACAATGGATGAAAGCTCGAGGAAGACCAGAAAGCCGAGGGAGCGGACGGGTGGCTCCACGGCGACAGAAACCCCGGCGGACAACGCGGCCGTGCGAACCGACCCGGTGCGTGCGCCCTTTCCCGACCCCACCGAGATGCGCGCCCTCTTTGCCGGCGAGCACGCAAGTCCGCACGGAGTTCTCGGTGCGCACCCGCTGCGGCCGGGACAGGACGCCGGAATCGTGGTTCGCGGGATGCATCCGAACGCGTCGTCTGCGGAGTGCTTGCTGGCCGACGGAACGCTCCTCCCGATGGAGCGCGTGGAAGGAGGAATCTTTCACGTCGTGCTTCCCGACGCACGATTCCCGATCCGGTATCGCCTGCGCTTCCACTTCGAGAACGGATCGACGTGGGAGCATGGCGACCCGTACCGTTTCCAGCCCACCGTCGGTGAAGTCGATCTCCACCTCTTCAATGAAGGTACCCACCGCAGGCTGTGGGAGGAGCTGGGCGCGCATCCCATGACGCTCGATGGCACGTCCGGCGTGGCGTTCGCCGTCTGGGCACCGAATGCGCGCCGGGTGAGCGTCGTGGGGGACTTCTGCGCCTGGGATGGCCGGCTCTTTCCGATGCGACGACTCGGGGCCTCGGGCGTGTTCGAGCTGTTCGTGCCCGATGTCGCGGAAGGCGCGCTCTACAAGTTCGAGATCCTCACGCGCGAGGGAGTTCCGCGGCTCAAGACAGACCCATTCGCATTCAAGCTCGAGCAGTCGCCGGGCACGTCATCCATCGTCCAGCGCAGCGACCGCTACGAGTGGGGAGACGCGCAGTGGATGGCCGAGCGTCCGCGAAAGGATCATCCGCGTGAGCCGATGCTCATCTACGAGTGCCACCTGGGATCGTGGCAGAGGGTGCCGGAAGAGGGCGATCGTCCTCTCACCTACCGGGAGATCGCGCCGCGACTCGCTGGGCACCTGAATTCGCTCGGCTTCACCCACGTCGAGCTGCTTCCGGTGGCCGAGCATCCATTTACCGGATCATGGGGCTATCAGGTTTCCGGCTACTACGCGCCGACATCGCGCTTCGGTACTCCGGATGATTTCCGCTTTCTGGTGGACACGCTGCACCAGGCCGGGATCGGCGTGATCCTCGACTGGGTCCCGGCGCATTTTCCGAAGGATGATTTCGCGCTCCGCCGGTTCGACGGAACGGCGCTGTACGAGCACGAGGATCCGCGGCTCGGCGAGCACCCGGACTGGGGGACGCTGATCTTCAACTACGGCCGCACGGAAGTGCGCAACTTCCTCACGGCAAACGCGCTGTACTGGCTCGATGAGTTCCACGTCGACGGCCTCCGCGTGGACGCCGTGGCATCGATGCTGTACCTCGATTACAGCCGGAAGGCGGGTGAGTGGCTGCGCAACCGCCACGGAGGCCGCGAGAACCTCGACGCGATCGATTTCCTCAAGGAGATGAACGAGATCGTGCGAACCTACCAGCCCGGGTGCTTCACCGTGGCGGAGGAGTCCACGGCGTGGCCCGGCGTGACCAAGCCCCCCTCCGAAGGCGGCCTGGGGTTCACCTTCAAGTGGAACATGGGGTGGATGCACGACACGCTCGCGTATTTCGAGCGCGATCCGCTCTACAGGCGCCACCATCAGGACCAGCTCACCTTCGCGATGATGTACGAGTACAGCGAGCGCTTCATCATGCCGCTGTCGCACGACGAAGTGGTGCACCTCAAGAACTCGCTCGTCGGGAAGATGCCGGGTGATGACTGGCAGAAGTTCGCCAACCTGCGCACCCTCATCGCATACCAGTTTACCCGTCCCGGGAAGAAGCTTCTCTTCATGGGGATGGAGATCGCCCAGTGGCGCGAGTGGAATCACGACCGCAGCATCGACTGGCATCTCACCAACGAGCCGCTGAACGGCGCGTTCCAGGAGTACATGCGCGCCATCGGCTCGGTCTACCGCGAGCGGCCGGCGCTGTGGCGGAGGGACAGCGAGCCGGAGGGATTCTCCTGGATCGATGTCGCGGACCGGGACAACTCCGTGGTCTCATACGTTCGGCGCGATGGCGACGATCACGTGGTGGTGGTGCTCAACCTGACTCCGGTGCCGCGGCAGAACTATCGGATCGGCGCGCCGGCGGCGGGTACCTATCGCGAGCTGCTCTCGACCGACGATCCGCGCTTCGGCGGAAGCGGCCACGATCGATCGCCGACCTTTCACACCGAGAGCTCACCCTTTCACGGTTACCCGCAGTCCATGAGCCTCAACCTGCCGCCGCTCGGCGCCCTGATCCTGGCGCCGGAGCGGTGACGCACGGATGAGGCTGAGGTTCCGGTGCGCTCGAAGTGCGCCAGGGAGTCGTCGTGACAGCTGGACGTAGGCGAAGCGGACGGCGCGCAGCAGGAGGCAAAAAGCCGATCGCGGCGGGCGAGAGTGCGCTTCGCCAGCTCTCCGACCGCATGGGGATCATCTCCGAGTACGTGGACCAGACGGGGAAGGAAACCCGGAAGACGTCCGATGCGACGCGAATCGCGCTGCTCCGGGTGATGGGAATCGACGCGCGCAGCGACACCGCAGCGCGGCAGTCGCTGGCGCAGCTCGACGAGGATGAGCGCATGGCGCTCGTCGTACCCACTGCCGTCGTCCGCATCGATGATCGGAACGCGGGGACGCGCGTGCGGATCGACGATGACGCGCGGATGGTCGAATGGTCCATGGGCATCGCCAGCGAGAGCGGTAGCGAAGTTTTCCACGAAGGCAGGGCGCCCGTGGTCAATGGCACGGCAACGATCGCCTATCCGCCGGAGATGGCCGCGGGGTACTACGACCTCCGGCTGCGCGTGCGCACCACCGGCGCACCGCGTGAGGGGCATCAGACGCTGGTAGTCACGCCCGGCAACTGCCCGACACCTTCCGATGTGCTGAAGGGCAGGCGCGTGTTCGGACTCACCACGAACCTGTACACCATTCACGGTCGCGAAAGCTGGGGGATCGGCAACTTCGGCGATCTCAGGGCGCTGGTCGAATGGGGCGGAGAGATCGGCGCGGCGTTCGTCGGAGTGAATCCCCTGCATGCGCTGTTCAATCGCGGCACCGACATCAGCCCGTACAGTCCGGTGAGCCGGCTGTATCGAAACGTGATCTACCTCGACGTCGGCGCGATCCCGGAGCTCGCCGAATCGCCGGATGCGCAGGCGATGCTCGGCTCCACAGCGCTGCGGGCGATGCGTCTCGATCTCCGGAGCTCCGATCGAGTGGCCTACGAGCGCATAGCCGGCGCGCTCGGCCCTGTGCTTCGCGTGCTCTACCGAACCTTCACTGAGCGCCACGGGAGCGGAACCGGGCGCGGCGAGCTCTTCCGCCAGTACGTTGAAGAGCAGGGCCCCGAGCTGGAGAACTTCGCGACGTTCATGGCGCTGGATGCGCATCTGATGAAGGGCGCCGGTTCCGCGCGTGAGCACCTGCCCTGGCGGGAATGGCCGAAGCGATATCAGGATCCCCGCTCCGCAGCGGTCGCAGCTTTTCGCCGTGCAAACGCCGAAGCGGTGGACTTCCACCGCTACCTCCAGTTCGAGCTGGATTGCCAGCTCGCCGCGGCGGCGACGGCGGCGAGGGATGCCGGAATGCCGATCGGGCTCTATCAGGACCTGGCGATCGGCACATCTCCGCGGGGGAGCGACGTGTGGGCGTTCCCCGATCTGTTTCTCGAGGGAGCGACGATCGGCGCACCGCCCGACCCGCTGTCGGCGAGCGGCCAGAACTGGGGACTTCCACCCATCGATCCGCGGCGACTCGCGCAGGATGGGTACCGGTACTGGATCAGGCTCGTGCGTGCGTCGCTGCGACATTCCGGCGCACTCAGGATCGACCATGTCATGGGGCTCTTTCGTCAGTTCTGGATTCCGGAGGGCGAATCGGGGTCGAGCGGCGCCTACGTCCGCTTTCCCGCGGATGCGCTGCTCGGAATCCTCGCGCTCGAGGCCACGCGCTCGGGAGCCCTGGTCGTGGGCGAGGATCTCGGCACCGTACCGCCCGACGTTCCGCCTGCATTGAAGGAGCGAAACATGCTGTCCTCGAAGGTTCTCTACTTCGAGCGCAC
>JBGTMW010000653.1:0-3070 GCA_041743365.1 Gemmatimonadaceae bacterium | reverse complement strand
ACGGGTCGGCGTGGCGCAGCGTCTGGGCGCGCGCCGAGGCCGACGAGCGGCTCCGCGACCGCATCGTTCCCGAGCTGCCGTACATTCTGGCCGAGGTCATGCATGCGTTCGAAGTCGAGCGCGCCTGCACGCTCGCCGACTTCCTGGTGCGACGCACCCACATCGCATTCGAGACGCGTGACGCGGGACGCGGGGCGGCGCGTCGGGTGGCTCCCCTGCTCGCGCCGTTGCTAGGCTGGGATTCCGCCGAGATGGACCGTCAGCTCGAGCGGTACGGAGCGGAGGCGAGGCGTCTCTTCGCGGTCGATGCGAAGGAGCCCTGAGACGCACCGGCCGCGCGGGGACGACCGATGCGCGGCGCTGTCATTCGACCTCGGCAGCCGTCTGATGGATGGTGAACAGCTCGGTGATCCTGAGCTTTCGCGTCATCGCCGGGAGCTGCAGGACTACCACGTCGCCGACCCCCTTCCCCACGAGCGCGCGGCCGATGGGAGACGACATGCTCACATGACCCTCCTCGAACTCGACGGAATCGCCGAAAACGAGAAGGAAGGTCTCCGTCGCTTTGGTCTGCTGATCCTGGACGATGACCCTGGAGCCGAGCCCGGCCTTGTCGGACGGAATCTGGGTGACATCGATGGACGACAGCTTGCTCAGCCGCTCGTGCAGCTGCCCAAGGCGCGCCTGGACGAGCTGCTGCCGCTCGAGTGCAGCCTTGTACTCGCTGTTCTCCCGAAGGTCGCCCATCTCGACGGCTCTGCGGATCTCGTTGGGAAGCGTCACGTTCAGCTCATGCTGAAGACGCGCGGCTTCCGACGACAGCTTTTCCTTGAGGGCTTCAATCATGGCTCGTGGGGTTTCAGCGACAAATATGGAGCGCCCGGCCTTGTGAGCCGGGCGCTCTCCGTGAAGGGTATCTCCAACCTGCAAAAGAAGCAATTATCGCTCCCGCGAACAGCGCGTTACGCGCGGATTCGCGCATCGGGGGTCAGGTGATGCGCGTCACGCGGCTCGGCGGAATCACCGCGGTTCACTTCGCTACAGCCCGGAGCCGCGTGGCGGGGTACGGCGTCCACGTATTCATTACCCGCGACACGCTGATCGACACCGCCTTCCATGGCGTGCGACAGGAACTCTCGTCGCTGCTCGACGAGATGCGCCCCGCGGGCGTGCTGCTGACGCATCATCACGAAGATCACGCGGGGAACGTCGAGCTCGTTGCCGGTCGAGGAATTCCGATCGGTGCGGCTCCCCAGACAATTGCCGCGATCCGCGATGTGGACCCGATCGGATTCTACCGCCGCTTCGTGTGGTCGGCGATGGCGGCGCTTCGCTCTCCGGTCGTCCCGCATGCGACCGCCGGGCTCGAGCTCATTCACGCACCGGGGCATTCGGCCGATCACCACGTCGTCTGGGACGCCGAGCGCGAAACGTTATTCGCGGGCGACCTGTTCCTGGGCGTGAAGGTGCGCGTGGCCAGGCCCGGTGAGAACCCGCGCGTTCTCGCGCAGTCGCTGCGCAGGATCGCCGCGCTGCGCCCCGCGGTCATGCTCGACTCCCATCGCGGACCGATTGATCATCCCACGGAGATGCTGCTCGCGAAGGCCGAGTGGATCGAGGAGACGATCGGCCGAATCGCCCTGCTCATCGAAACGGGGCGATCGGATTCCGCTATCGTGAAGGCTCTGTTCGGGGGCGAGGCGGCCGTCAGCTACATCTCGGCGGGCGACCTGTCGCGCAGGAACTTCGTCGCGGCAGTCCGCAGTGCCGATCGCCGGCGGGAAGCTTGACTTCAGGTCATCTGTGCCGCGGCAGGATGGTCCCGGTCTCGCTCGCCGGCATCGGCTCTTCGCCGGCGCTTTCGTACTCCCGTCGCAGCGCGTCCATCATCTCCTCGCGCCGATCGAACAACCGCTTGAGAAGGCGTGGCTCGTGCTTGGCGAGCGCATACGCCGTCAGCAGCGGAAGAGCAACCGTCGCGTCGAGATAGCAGACCACCGCGTCAGGCAGCCGGTCGGGGTCGATCTTTCCCCAGCTCACCGCCTCGGCCGGCGTCGCGCCCGAAAGACCGCCCGTATCGGGGCGCGCATCGGTGATCTGGAGAAAGAAGTCGTGCCCCTTCTCGTCGATCCCGAGTACCTCCTGGATCTGCGGCTCGGTCTGAAGCATGAAGTTCTTCGGGCTGCCACCCCCGAGGATGAGCACGCCGCTGCGTCCGCTCGTTTGCGCGCCATCGCTCGCACCCTGCTTGCCTCGCGCACCGCCCGTTGTCTGCCTCGCGGCGAGCCCACGCTTCGCGGCGAGCACGATCGACGCGGTTTCGTTGACATCCGCGTTCGGATCGATGGTGCACCTGTTGCCGTCGAGTGCGAGAGCCGCGACGTTCATTCCGATGGAGGAATCGCCGGGAGACGATGTGTATATCGGCACGCCGGCGGTGTACGCAGCCGAGAGCAGTGACTTCTGTCCGATTCCGAGTGTGCGCTCGCGCTCCGCGATGTACCTGCCGCACAGGTTGTGGAATTCGCCGCTCGACATCGGCCTCTGGAACTCCTTCCCCTGGATGATCCTGCGGAAGAAGGCATCGGTGGAGAGCAGGACGTCGTAGTCGAAGAAGATGTCGTAGATCCTGACGACTCCCTCCTCGCGCAGCACGACATCGGACTCCTGCGCGTTGCCGCGATGCATCGCGAGCCCCAGCCCGAAATGAGTGTCGTGGTAGAGATTCGCGCCGGTGGAGATGATCCAGTCCACGAAGCCCGCCTCGATGAGCGGGATGAGCGCGGCCATGCCAAGTCCCGCCGGCGTGAGGGCACCGGTGATCGAGAGTCCGATTGTCACGTCGGGGTCGAGCATTTTCTGCGTGAAGAGCTGGCACCCCTCGCGCAGCCGCGCCGCGTTGTAGGCGAGGAACGTTCCCTCGATCAGCTCCGCCGCGGTCTCGCTGCCATCGATGCGCCGCGGATCGATCCGCTGCCCGCGGAGGAAGCGGTTCCCCGCGCCCGCGCCAGTCTGATGGCCCTGCTGCTCCCGCTCTTCCGCCGCGCGCTTCTGGCTCGCCTAGGGCCCG
>JBGTMW010000652.1:0-2664 GCA_041743365.1 Gemmatimonadaceae bacterium | reverse complement strand
TGGAGGCGGTGGAGGCGGACCGACCGGTCCAGTGGACTCCGGGACCTACACGGTGACGATGACGATCGGCGGTCAGAGCCAGAGTCAGCCGCTCCGCGTCATCCGCGCCGGCGAGGCCGGAACCGTCGTGACGCCGAGTGGCCAGGTGATGCCGAGGCCGTAAGGCGGGCAGCTTCCCGAGGTTCGAACGAGGCCTGTCGCGTGTTCTGCCACAGGCCTCGTTCACATGTCGAGATAGGCATCAGCGGCTCGCGGCCAGCCCACAGCCGCCAGCCGCTCAGCATCAGGCTGATGTCACCAGGCAGTCTTCACACACTGTCAGAGGATCAGGCGCGAGGCGCAATAAGGCGGTACGACTGGATGTACGCATCACCCTTCGAATCGCGGAGTCTGCCGAGTATTTCGTTGTTGCCCACTTCGAAAAGCCTGAATCCTATGGGCATTTGGACGACGCCCAGCATCCTTCCAGCGCGATCGAATACGGTCCATTGCAACGGGATGTGCGGCGCGCGGATGTGGTCCTGGACCCAGATGCGGCCTGAGGGATCGTGGAGTATTCGCTGGTATGCCGGGATCCTGGCCGGGAACACCGTGGCCTGCAGGCGGACCACCGCGGCCTCCCGTGCCTCTCCCTGGCGGCCCGCGATCTGGGCTTCGCGGTAGGCTTCCCTTATCGATTCCGTCATGCGCAGGTCTATGTCTCGGCGGATGATGCGCCGGAGCCGGCCCGTAGCGGAGTACTCCGCGACCTCGTAGGTCGATCCGTCGCCCATCAGGAACCCGTCGGGAGTGCCTGCGATTACGACGGATGGCAGGAAGGGGGTGGGCGTCAGTGTAGGGTTGGGTGGTCGTGCGCCCGCCGAGCCGAGGCTCGGATCGCGAGGGTCGAACACTGCGAGTCGGATGCCGGTGTCGCTGGGTGACGCGCCGGTTGCGGTTCGCAGCACCCTCAGGACGCGCACCGAATCCGTCCCGGTTCCGCGCCGTGCTATCCAGTCGCCCGACGCGAGGCGCTCGAGCGGAGTCAGGCCCGTCGCGCCCATGCTCTCGACGCGGATCAGCTCGCCATGGTCGGAGAAGAGCGTGATCCGCCCATCTACTACAGCTATGGTATCTCCCGGGAGGATGAACATCCGGGTGATCACCTCGAGCTCGCCCGGTCGTGTTCCCTTCCCGCCGAAGGTCCTCAGGTGCTTTCCCGTCGGCGAGTAGGTGCGGATGTTGAACGACCACTGGTCCGCGACGACGATTCGGCCATCGGAGAGTCTGCCAACGGCCACGATGTTCGGTGAAAACTGGTAGTCGATGTCGTCGGCTCGGCCAGCAATCTCGAGAACAGGCTTCGGGGACAGCGTGAACGCCGGGCGGTCCCGGGACGCGCGGGGGTTCTCGACGATGGTGATTC
Organism: Gemmatimonadaceae bacterium; assembly: GCA_041743365.1. GTDB lineage: Bacteria > Gemmatimonadota > Gemmatimonadetes > Gemmatimonadales > Gemmatimonadaceae > JANPKQ01. Next base: position 1,259 of record JBGTMW010000652.1, on the reverse strand, counting down.
CGGCGCTGTCGCGGATGATCGGGCGCTGGGCGTCCGCCTGGCGCGCACTCGCGACGATCAGGAGGGCGGTGGTGGCGCCGAGGAGGGTCCAGATCGTGAGCCGGACAACTGCGGAATTGGGTACAGCCACTTCCATCGTTTCTCCCCTGATCCGGCCTTGACCTGTGGCCGTAGGGCGATCGCCCGGGCCTCTTCGGAGGGACTGGCGACGCGGGACGGGCGCAACTCCAGCACCCCCGAGCGTCCCGCCGTCCGAACGTCTCGAACGCGCGAACGGCCCGAACCGCCCGGTTCGGTCTGGCGTAACCCTCGGGCGCGCTGCATGTTGGTGCCTGCGATGACCACGCCCGGCGCGAATGCGCGTGGCTGGCCGCGTCCACCATTTTCGAGGCTCATATGCGCAAAGCACTTTTCCTGGCAGTAGCGCTCGTCGCGTGCGCGACGAACGATGCGGACACCACCGATAGCGCCGCCGGAGCGGTTGACGGACCGGCGCCTCTCACAGCCGCAGACATAGCCGGAACATGGAGCGGGTCTACCGTGGCCGAGGGAAGCGACTCCGTCGTGAATCGCTGGACCTCCATCCGCGAAAGCGATACGACCGGGAAGTACGTCTCGGTGAACTCGCCGGATACCGTCAGGTATTCGGTCGTTTACGACGCTGACAGCATGGTGGCGACCTCCCAGCCCTTCACCACCAGCGCGATTCCGAACGCGCAGGTGATCTTTCGCTCGGTGGGACGCCTGAGAGATGGAAAGCTCGTCGGAACTTCCGCGACGATGCTGGCTGCGAATCCCGACTCGGTGGTCGCGCGTGGACGCTGGGAGGCGACCAGGAATCCCTAGCGCATCTGCGGGATCGGGGATGCGATGACCTGCGGGAGCGGTCCGCGGTCAGTCGGCAATCGGTAGCGATTGCGCACGCATGAGTGCGGGCGATGACGAAGCCGCAAGTGAGTGAGGCCCGCGAGATCATCGCGGGCCTCGCTCATTGGCGCCGCACGAAGCGCAGGTTTCGCACGCGGCCGGCATCGAGCGAGAAGCCCGTGACAACACCAGCCGCGTTCCGCTCGAACCGGAGTGTCTGGCTGCCGGTGGCGAAGCGATCGCTTCCCTGACTCGCGAGAGCGCGCCGCGAGCCGCCACCCGTGAGCATCAGGCGATCGCCGTCCAGGGCGAGGCTCCAGGTAGCGCCGACCTCCTCGCTGTGATAGTCGCCCACGAGCTCGGAGAGTCGCGCCGCGTTCATCGCCGCGGGT
>JBGTMW010000651.1:0-13313 GCA_041743365.1 Gemmatimonadaceae bacterium | reverse complement strand
CGACGACGAGCCCGGCCGCGAGCGCCGCGGGGCGCAGGACGCCACCGCGGCCTCCCACCCCCACGAGCGAGCGCCTCCGCCACGCCATCACCAGCAGTGCGACGACGGACAGGGAGAGCGCGAGCGCGATCCACCGATGGGTGACCTCAATGACCAGGTCCATGCGATCGAGCGGCGGAAACCAGTAGCCGACGCACTTCGGCCAGTGATCGCCGCAGCCCATTCCGGAACCGGTGATCCGGACGATCGCACCGAAGACGATCTGTCCGAACGCGAGGACGAGCGCGACGACGCCCATTCGGCGGAGCATCTTCATCGGAGGGCGCCGTGGGTCAGGGTCAAAACGAAAATGAGCGCGACGGCCGGGACAACCGCCCACACCAGCTCCACGCCGGGGCGGCTGCGGGGGACGTCCGCATCGACGAACGGGGAGCGATCGGCGGACGTGACGCGCGATCCGCGCAGCATCGATCGCAGGATGGCAATCTCGGCGACCACGCACAGCAGGGCTGCGATCCAGAAGATCGCTTCGCGCACAGGAAGGCTGGGTGACATGCGCGAGGTAATCTAGCCCGCCGGCCCAGCCCGGGCCACGGAGCCGCGATCTCCCGCGTGTCCGGCGATCTTCCGCGATGCGCCCATGTCCATCGGCGATCCACCCGCGATCCACCCTCGCCCGACGCGGCGCGCGATTGTACCATTGTCCGCCATGAGAGACTCATCCTCCTCCGCGCGTGTGCCGGCGGCCGCGCCGTCGGGCGAATACGACCTGCAGGACGCTCCTGGCAGCCTGCCACGCCGGATCGGACTCTGGACTGCCGTCGCGATTCTCGTCGGCTCGACCATCGGCTCCGGAATCTTCCGCTCCCCCGCCGCGATCGCCGACCGGCTTCCCGGCCCGCTGCCACTCATGGCGGTGTGGGTGACCGGCGGACTGTTTGCGCTTTGCGGGGCGCTCTCGCTGGCCGAGATCGCGGGAGCCTTCCCGCGCACCGGCGGCCTCTACGTCTTCATACGCGAAGGCTGGGGAAAGCTCCCTGCCTTCCTTTTCGGCTGGTCGGAGTTCGTCATAATCCGCGCGGCGGCGCTCGGGGCGATCGCGACGACCTTCGCCGAGTACTCGCTGCGCTTCTTCGGATACGATACATCGATCGCGCCGTACGACGTGTACGACAACTATCTCGCCGCGGTGGCGATCGTCTTCACGGCATCGCTCAACATCGTCGGCGTGAAATGGGGCTCACTGGTCCAGAACGTGACGACGATCGCCAAGTATGGCGCGCTGGTGTTCATCATCATCGTGGCGTTCTCGCTCGGGCTGCCGGAGACGGGAGGCAACTATACGCCTGCGGTGCCGCCGGGAAGCTTCTCGATGGCGCCCTTCGGCCTGGCCCTCGTGTCGGTGCTCTGGGCGTTCGACGGCTGGGCCGACCTGAGCTTCGTCGGCGGAGAGGTCAAGGATCCTCGACGGGTGCTTCCGCGTGCACTCATCACCGGCGTCCTCGCCGTCATCGGTATCTATATCCTGGCCAACCTGGCGTACCTCGCAGTGCTGGGTGTCGATGAGATCCGGACCTCGCGCCTCGTGGCCGCGGATGTCGCCGAGCGACTCCTCGGCTCGGCCGGGGTTCTCTTCGTGGCGGCGACAGTGATGATCTCGACTTTCGGGACGCTGAACGGATCGCTTCTGACATCGCCGCGCATCTTCTTCGCGATGGCCGCCGACCGCCTCTTCTTCAAGCGCGTCGCGGCGGTCCATCCGCGCTTCGAGACGCCCTACGTCGCGATCGGGATGTCCGCGATCCTCGGCGTGATCTTCGTCCTGCTGCGCACCTTCGAGGAGCTCGCGGACACCTTCGTGACGGCGATCATTCCCTTCTATGCGCTGGGAGTCGCGGCGATCTTCGTGCTTCGGAAGCGCCCGGGGTACGATCCACCGTTCCGGGTCCCGCTATATCCGATAGTCCCGCTGCTCTTCATCTTCGCGACGATCTACCTGCTGGGGAACGCGCTCATCGACGAGGGCTCGCGCCGTGGGACTCTTGGCGTCCTGGGCGTGATCCTGCTGGGAATTCCGGTCTACTACGCGACTGTCGGGAGACCGCGGAACGAGGCCGACGCCCGGCCGTAGTCGTGCGACCGGGAACGAGCCGCGGACCGGAAGGGGCGTGACGTCATCGCATCTGTCCGCATCCGGCGCCTCGTAAATTCTTCGGCTACTGAAAAGGCAGCCGCGGATGAACGCGGATGAAACCGGACCTGCCGGGTACGCCGTGGGAGTGAATGATTCGCTGACAAGGGAGATCGGAATCGCCGGGAATGCTCCGGCCGCTACCGAGAAAAACAGAAGCCCTTGAATTTGTCCGTGTCAGTCCGCGCTGGTCGCGGCCGAACAAAGCTTTTGAAGTCATCCGCGTGAGTCCGCGTTTGTCCGCGGCCGATAAAGCTCTTGAAGTCATCCGCGTCAGTCCGCGTTCATCCGCGGCCGAAAAATGCCCTTGAAGTTGTCCGCGTCGGTCCGCGGCCGATTCGCCCTTGGTCCGCGGCCCTGCACTTGCCCGGAGGCGTGTCGCGCCGGCCCTCCTTGTCCGCGGCCGTCGATCAGAACACAGAGAACTTGATGTATCTCCCCGGATTCTTCTTCACGTCAGCGATCAGCGAGTCTAGGCGCGAGGCCGCGGCCCGAAGATCGTTGTAGAGGGCGGGGTCATTGAGCAGCAGCGATGCGGTCCCGGTGCCGCTCTCGAACTTCGTCAGCACGCCCTGGAGCTGGTCGGAAGTCTGCTGAAAGTCGGCTGTGAGAAGGGCGAGGTTCGCGCTGGTCGCGCGAAGGTTGCGCACCGTGGAATCGACCGCGGCCGAGTCGAAGGCCGCGAGCGTCGAGCGGAGGCCGGTCATCGTCATGGTGATCTGGCGCGACTGCTCCGCGGCGATCGTGTTGAGCTGGGTCACGAGTCGGTTCATTCCCGCCAGGGAACGCCGCAGATCCTCGATGCCGCCTCCCTGCACGAGCTGAACCTCGAATGCCTCCGCTACATCGCCCAGCGTGTCGCCGATCGAATCGACGCGCGCGATGATCTCGGCCGTGGTCGCGGCCGGCTTTCCCGAAGGGATGGTGTCGCCCGCGTCGAACGCCGTCATGCTGGGGCTCGAGGGGCGCAGGGCGATGATCTGGTCGCCGAAGATTCCGTAGGCCTCCACATAGGCCGTGGAGGTCTGCGGCACCTGGTACCTGTCCTGGACCCGCATGGTCACGAGAATCGTACCCTCGGCCATGTTCAGCTCGATGTCATCGACGTAGCCGATCGCGACGCCGCCAAGCTGCACCTGCTGGCCCTGCTTGAGGCCCGCGCCCCAACCGAACCTGGAGTAAAGCGGGTAGCCCTGCGACAGCCCCCCCCGCGAGAGCCAGATCGTGCCGAGAACGGCAACGACCAGTCCTGCCGTGAGCAGCAGGCCTACGAGCACTTCATCTCGTCGTTTCATCCCTGGAGCCACCTTGCGAGTACGGCGGCGGTCAGTGCATCGAGCACGAGGATCGCCACCGAGGTAATGACCACCGCGCTGGCGGTGGAGCTCCCGACACCTTCCGCGCCCGCTTCGGCGTGGTATCCCTCATAGGAGCAGAGGAAGGCGATGGCTCCACCGAACATCGTCGCCTTGATCAGGCTGTAGGTGATCTGGAATGGTGTGAAGGCGAGAAGGAGTCCTTCCTTGAACTGGAGCAGAGTCACGTCGGTGGCGACCGCCGACGTCAGGAACGCGGTTCCCACTCCCACGAGATTCGCGAACACGACGAGTATCGGAAGCATCACCAGCGCAGCGATGATGCGCGGGACGACGAGATACGCCATCGGGTCGAAGGCGAGCGTCTCGAGCGCATCGATCTGCTCGGTGACGCGCATGGTACCGATCTCCGCGGTCATTCGCGCGCCGACCCTGCCGGTGAGGACGAGCCCGGTGAGGAGCGGGCCCAGCTCGAGGATGATCATCTGCCGCGAGATCAGCCCGACCACCGAGAGCTGAACGCCGGGAAAGAGCTGGTAGCGCGTCTGGAGGGCGATCACGGATCCGATGAACGCCGCGACGATTACCGTCAGCGGCAGAGATCCGACACCGATGTTGAACATCTGCCGGATAGTCTGCGGCAGGTATGTACCGGGCTCGCCGAGGGCGCGAATGATGTCACGGAGGAAAAATGCGCGGAGGCCGATTCCGGCGAACGCTCCGATCACCGTTCGAGCGACGCGCCGGAAGAAGCGGATCGACGACCGCTGGACGACCGGGAAGGTCGAGGTGGCCCGCGGATCGGTTCCGCGCGGATAGACGTAGGTGCTCACGAGACCAGCCGGGCGCGGGCGATCACGTGCGCACGCGTGCCAGAAGGATGGATCCCGCGACCGCGAAGACGACGCTGGGAATCCACGCGGCGATCTCGGGCGGATTGATGACCCCCTTTCCGCCGACCGCCTTCATGAGCTGGATCATGATCAGAAAGATGACGGTCGTCCCGAGGCTGACCCCGACACCGTATGCCGCACCTCCACGCTGGGTGCTCGTCGCCAGGGGCGCGCCGAAGAGGACGATGATCATGCACGTGACCGGTATCGCGATCTTCAGCATGCGTTCCACGCGCAGCTCGTTGGCGTCGGCCCCCGAGCGTTCCATGGCCGATATGAAACGGCCGAGCTCCCGGAAGCCCATGTCCTGCGGTGCCTTGTCGCGCGCCGTGAGATCGCCCGGGCGCTCCGCGAGCTGATTGTCCACGAGCGTCTTGAAGGATACTCCGAAATCGCTCACCGAATCGGGAATGATGTGCATGTAGCCGTCGCGCAGTGTCCAGCCACTCACGGAGTCGTGGCCCGCGGTGCGGGCAGTGATGATGTAGGTCGGGTAGTCGGGTCCCATCCCCTTCCGCTCCACCTCGATCCCGTCTATGCGCCCGCTGTCGACGCGCAGCGACGCGATCTTGTAGACGCGCCCGTGCTCGGAGGCGTAGGTGAAGTTGAATCGCTCGTTGCCGCGCTGGAACGCGTCCTCGCGCAGCAGCTCGAGTCGCTTCGCGTTCGCGACCGGCACCAGCTCGCCGAGCGCGAGCCCGATCAGCGTCGCGCAGAAGGCCCCGACGAAGATCGGTGCTATCATCCGATAGAAGCTGATTCCGGAAGCCTTGGCCGCAGTGATCTCCGAGTGGCGCGTGATGCTCCCGATGGTGAACACCGTCGCGAAAAGCACGGCCGCGGGGAGCACGAGGAACATCGATTCCGGAATCCAGAACAGGTAGCTCAGCGCGATGTCGGCCCGCGGCAGCTTCCTGTCGAGATACTTGCCGAGCTGGTCGGTGAGGTCGATGATGACCACGAGCACCGGAAGACCAAGCGCCGTCGCCACGAAGATCCGCCAGAACTCGCCGAAAATGTATCCGTCGAGGGGGCGAACGAATCGCCTCACGCGACGCTCCTCCGCCGGTCCGTGCGCAATCCGACGCGGCGGCCGATGCGTGCGACCCAGGCGCGCGCCGAATCCACTAGCTCGCTCATGTCTCCGCCGCGGGCGGTCGCGCCCTCCTGTCCCATGCGCGCCAGCAGCACTATCCCGACGACCGTGAGGATGAAGTTCGTCGCCCACATTGCCCAGAAGGGGGGCACGATGTTCTTGTCGGCGAGGTCTTCGCCGGCGATCAGGCCGACGTAATAGAGGGCGAACACGCTCAGGCTGACCCCGATCACCAGCCCCACGCCACCGCGCGGAAAGCGGAGCGCCACCGGGGCACCGATCAGGATGAACACCATGCACGCGATGGCGATCGAGAACTTCTTCTGGATCTCGACGTCGAAGGCGTTGCGCTCGCTGAGTCTGTTGATCGCGACGCTTCGCGCGGCGTCGATCTCGCCCACGAGCTGATCGCCCTCGGGGAGGTAGCGCTCGCCCTGGGCGCCGTGCAGCACGTCGCTAGCCGACCTCCCGAGGTTCCTGCCGAAGCGCGACACCGTGGTGTCGGCCTTCGTGAGATTGGGCGAGATCATGCCGAGCACTCCGCAGTAGATCCTGCCCAGGTTCCACTGCGTCGTCCGCTCCTCCGGCACGGTCTTCACCCGCTGCTGCACTCCCGTAGTCGCATGCCGCACCGCACCGGTGAGGAGCACCCGCAACTCCCCTTCCATCCGCTGGCGGTCATGCTCCGCCGCCTCCAGCTCGGTCTGCATGTCGCAGATGGTGCGTTCGCGGTCGCTCTTGTACTGTCCCCCGTCCTCGGAGCGCTGCAGGGTGTTGCCCACTCCCTCGACCCGGATGCGGTTGGTGACGAAGAAGAGCCGCTGGAGCTGGCCGGGCTCACCCAGGCTCGTCTCCACCATCTCGCCCTCGTAGAGGACGAGCTGGAGGTCGCGCTGGTCGGGGGTGAGAGCGAGATCGCCGCTGTCGGCGTAGATCGTCTTCCGGGCGCCCTGATCCCCATAGTCGAGGATCATCACGTTGTGCATCCGGTTGGTCGCCCGGTCGATACGGGCGGCGCGCAGCGACAGGCGGCCCTTCGAGACCTCGTTGATCACCTGCTCCTTGAGCGCGAAAGTCGGCTTCTTGCCGGCGATGTCGCGCTGGAGCGTGCTGAGACGGTGGTTGGCGCGCGGCAGGATCTGGTCGTTGAAGAAGATCATGGCCGCCGCGAGTACCGCGCCCCCCAGCATGACCGGGACGAGAAGCCGGGCCAGGCCGACTCCGCTCGCCTTCATCGCCGTGATCTCGTTCTCGGAAGCCAGCCGGCTGAAGGCGTAGAGGGTGGAGACCAGCACCGCCATGGGGAGGGTCATGGCGATGGTGAATGGAACCGAGAGCAGCAGGAACTCGGCGATGACCGACCACGGGAGCCCCTTGCCCACGAGATTCCCGAACTGCCGGGCGATGTAATTCAGCAGGAGAAGGGAGGTCAACGCCGAAAGCGCGAAGATGAGCGGCCCGACGTGCTCCTTCAGCACGTATCTGTTGAGTATCTTCACGCGTGTGGGCGGGGTCTCACCGAGAAGCGGAACTCCTCTACTGTCACAGGGTTGTAGCGTATCAGACGACCAGTATATTCCACCGGGCACCGGGGCAATTCAAGGTCACGTTGCTCGACTGCGCTGGAAGAGGAGCGCCGTAGTCCCCTCCCGAGCTTCTACCCGTCCTTCGGGGTTTAGTGCGCTTCTCGACACTTCCGGTCTTCGTTTTCGCAATCGCGCCCGCCGCCGCAGCTGCGCAGGTCACGATTCCCGACTCCGCGGCGCGCCAGCCACCGCCGGTCGCGCAGCCCGTGGACACGACACCGTCGAACGACCTCTCGCTCAACCTTCGCACCCGCATCGAGACGAAGCTCGAGCGAAACCAGAACGAGCGTTGCACCGCAGGCCAGTCGCTGCTCGCCTTCACGAACTGCCGGGGCGGCTTTCAGCCGATCTTCGGTGTCGAGTTCAACGTCCTCAGCACCGGCACGCTCGCCGAGCGTTTCCACGTCAACCTCGATTTCGACTCGGAGCGCGAGTTCGAGGCGTCGAACAACATCTCGCTCTACTACCAGGGTGACGCCGACGAACGTGTAGAACGCGTCGAGATCGGGAATGTTTCCTTCACGCCCCCTGCTTCCCGCTTCATCACGAGCGGCATCCCTAGCGGCAACTATGGCATCCAGGCGATCGGAAAGCTGGGCGGCGCGCGAGTGAGGCTGGTTGCCGCACAGCAGAAGGGTAACGTCAGGAACGCCGAAGCGTTCACGATCGGCGACAGGACGCTCCAGACCAGCGCCATCCGGATCGAGGATTTCCGCTTCGAGGCGCGCCGCTTCTTCTTCACGATCGACCCATCGCTTCTGGCGGGATATCCGAACATCGACATCCTCGACACCCAGCGGATGCTCGATCTGGCCACGGCGCTGGAAGATACGCTGCGCCCCACCAGGCTCTCGGTGTATCGCCTCCTGATCGGCGGTCAGCCGCCCAACCCCAACGGTCCGCAGTTCATCCCACGCGGGGCGCGCAATTCCAATCGCGGCCCGGTATACGAGTACCTGCGAGAGGGTGTCGACTACTACGCCGACCCGTCGCGTCTGTGGATCGCGCTCCTCCGCCCACTCGGCCGCAACGAGCGCCTCGTCGTCGCGTACAACGTGCTGCTCCCCGACAGCACGACCGTCTATCCGAACACCGGGGGCACCCCCGACCTCGAGTTCAAGCCCGAGCCCCAGTATGCGAACCTGCTCTGGGACTCGGAGGTCACCCCGGGCGACGCGGTGTTCAACAGGGAGATTCGCTCGGCGTACCGCATCGGGGGCGATGAGATCGACCGCGCATCCCTGGACGTCAAGATCGTCACCGGAAGCGGGAGCGACCAGGAAAAGCCGATCGCGGGTTCGGCCGAAAGCTACCTCCAGCTCTTCGGGCTCTCCCAGTCCAGCAACGGCTCCATGCTCGACACGGAGAATCGCCTCTGGCCACGCACCACCGACCCGAACTTCAACCTGGGTGCGGCGGGGGGAAGCCAGAAGCTCATCCGAGACTACTTCCTGGTATTCCCCTCGCTGGAACCCTTCTCGCGGCGCGGACTCGCGACGGTCGGGAACCCCTCGAACGACACCCTTTACACGACGCCCACCGAGGACATCAACTCGCCGCGCCGCCCGCAGCCTGTCTACCACCTCGACGCCCGCTACGCGAGCGAGGGAGTCGGCGGCACCGGCACCTTCGCGCTCCAGTCGCTCCAGCTCCGCCGGAACTCCGAGCGCGTCGAGATCGATGGCGTCCAGCTCGTGCGCGACCAGGACTACACGGTGGACTACGATCTCGGCCGGATCACCCTCAACCGTCCCGACACGCTGTACCTTCGCCCGCGCACAGTCTCGATCTGGTACGAGGAGAATCCGCTGTTCGCCGAGAAGCCGACGAACATCTTCGCGCTCTCGACGGAGTTTCCCCTCACGAACGGACAGCTCAGCTTCACCGCCATCCGGCAGCAGCAGACCTCGACCTTCACGCGGCCGACACTGGGGAACGAGGCGGCGTCATCCCTCATCGCGGGGATGAACGGCCGCTTTGCGTGGGATGCTACCGGCCTGACGAGCGCACTCCAGCGGTTCATCTCCACGGAAGCGCCATCGCGGATCGCCGTGCAGGGCGAGCTGGCACTGAGCAGGCCCGATCCGAACTCGGAGAACCGCGCCTTCCTCGAGTCCTTCGAGGGGGAGGGCGGCATCGTAGTACCGCTGGCGGATTCACGCTGGTACTTCTCGTCGCGGCCGATCGCGTCGACATCGCTGCCGGACGCCGTCACCGACCTATCGCGCGCGTCGACGCTGGTGTGGCAGAACACGGGTCTCGCGGCGAACGACAACCTGATCGCATTCACCATCAGCGAGATCGATCCGCTGACGCGACTGGTCGGCGGCGCGTTCAGCTCGGCGGAGCCGCTGCTCTGGCTCACGCTTTATCCGCTGAGCAATGGTGGGATGCGCGATGCGGCGGGCAACAGCCTCTGGACGATCGATGACGCTCCGCCAGGACGTCGCTGGCGGTCGCTGCGCACGGTGCTGAGTCCGAGCGGGGTGGACCTCACCCGTGTGGAGCACGTGGAGTTCTGGGCACTCGTGGACACCAGCGTCGCGCGACGCGGCACGAATCCCACGCTCGTGGTCGACCTGGGCGACGTCTCGGAGAATTCCGTCACCTTCTCTCCCGACACGCTGCTGCTCGACCGGACCGGAGCGACCCCCGTTGCCGCCGGCTACCGCGGTAAGCAGCTGCAGGGCCTCGACCGCCTCGACAGTGAGCGCGATCCGTTCACTCGCGCGTTCGATGCGGGAGTGAACGACATCGGCCTCCCCGGGGATCGCGCGGACCGCATCAGGGTGCGCGATGCCGTCACCGGCGCACCACTCCCCGACTCGACGAACGTCGCCATCTGTCGTGCGGACCGGAGTGCGCGGCTGCTCGGCGATCCGCGACTCAACTGCACCGTGCGCAACGATCGTCTCGATGAGGAAGACATCGATCTCGACAACGTCCTGAATCTCTCTCGCGACGGCGAGGAGGTGCTTCGCTATTCGGTCGACCTGTCGGACGCGGACAACTACAGCAGGGTGGGCGGATGCCTCTCGCCCGCCGATCCGCGCAATCGATCGGGCGTGCGCCTGTGCTGGGTGAAGGTGCGCGTTCCGTTCGCGACGCCGGAGGCCGGAATTGCCGCGCCGGCACTGCGCCGGGTGAAGACATTGCGGCTGACCGTCGTCTCCGGAGGCGTCGCGCCGGATGACATGGTCACCGACCTCCCGATCGCCGGACTCAAGCTCGTTGGCGCGCCGTGGATCAAGCGCGCGGACGTTCCGATCGAGGGGATCGGCGGCATTCGCGAGAGCACGGGATACGTCGTCGCGACGCTGATCGGAACCCAGGATTCCACGGCCTCGATTCCGTACACGCCGCCCCCGGGCGTCATCGAGCAGCCCGACAATCGGAACACCGGATACGCGCCCGGACAGACACAGATCAACGAGCGCTCGATGCGCCTGCTCGCGGGCGGCCTCGACCTGAACGAGCGCGCCGAAGCGTATTTCCGGTTTCCCGAAGGCCGGAAGAGCTTCATGGGATACGAACAGCTTCGCGTGTGGGCACGCGGCCGTGGTGAAGGGTGGGGACCGCAGGGCGCGCTCCAGTTCTACATCAAGATCGGGCGCGACGCCGACAACTTCTACCTGTACCGCACTCCCGTGAACGCCGGCTTCGGTCAGCAGGCGTGGGATCCCGAGGTGCGCGTGGATTTTCGCCGCTTCTACGCGCTCAAGGCGCAGATCCAGAGCGCCGTGAACCTCGGCACGGAGAACATCTCTTCGTGTACGGCGGCCGATTCGGCCCTCATCCTCGCATCAGCCCTGCCCCTGACCGCGACGTCCATGCGCTACGCGGCGTGCGACGACGGATACATGGTGTACACCGTCGAGCCGAACATCAGCCCCCCCGACCTCGCATCGGTTCAGGAGCTTGCCGTGGGTATCGTGCGCGTGGCCGAGGGGACGCTGGCCGTGCCGAGCGCGCTCAGCGATACCCTCGAGCTCTGGGTGGATGACATCAGGCTCACAGGCGTCGTGAACGAGGCCGGTTATGCGGGTCACGTAGGACTCGACATTCGTGCTGCCGACTTCTGGGATCTGCGCGGCAACATCAGCCGTCGCGACCGCAGCTTCAGGCAGCTCGCCGAGCAGCCAACGTTCAACACCCAGGATGCGGTGGACCTCATCTCGACGGTGCATCTCGGGAAGCTGGTGCCCGGCCTCGGGGTCGCGATGCCCCTGACGATCAATCACCGAACCGCCGCGAGCGATCCGTACTTCATGTCGAACTCCGACATCCTCGCCGAAGGTGTAGCGGGGCTTCGCACGCCGCGCAGCAGCGCGACGTCGTATGCGCTGACGGTTCGGCGGTCGACACCTCTCGTGGACTCACGGTTCGCCCCGCTCTTCAACAACCTCTCGCTCAGCTCGACCTACGCCTCGACGGGCTCGCGGAGCGAATACCAGCAGGGGCGGTCCGACAACTTCACGCTCGGCGTCGACTACAACATCGCGGCCGACCCGCGAGTGGTGAGACTTCCGGGCTGGCTCGACAGGGCGGTCTCGATCCTCCCCGATTGGCTGCTGCGCACCCAGCCCCTCGCCGCCTTCCGGAATGGCGAGTACCGCTACGCTCCGACCCAGTTCCGGGTCACCAGCCATGTTGCCCGGGCGAGCGATCGCCGGACATCGTTCACGAAGGCCGCCCGATCGCAGAGCGACACGGGGCGGCGTGTGGACGGAATGAACTTCGTCTGGCGAAACGGATCTGCACTGGAGCTTCGGCCGGCGAGGGCGCTGGCAATACGATGGGACATCAGCTCACTGCGGGATCTCCGGAACTACGGCGACCGCGATGCGGCTGCCGCGGCTGCGACAGCCGCCCGCAGCGACCTCTTCGGGCAGGATGTCGGGCTGGAGCGTGAGCGCGTAATGCGGAGCTCTATAGCCTTCGCGCCGCTGATCTCTCCCTGGATCCGTCCGAGCATCGACCTCGGGTCGGACTTCACGATGACGCGCGACCCGAACTCGCGCTTTCTCGTTGGCGGCGGCGCAGGGAGTGCGGGAGAGGTGCTTCCGCGCAGGTTCACCAGCAGCCAGAGCTTCGGCGCCGGCGCAACGATCGACATCGCCGCCGGGCTGCGCGCCAACCTCGGCCGGCTGCCGCTGATCAACCCCATGGCGGCGATCTTCACTCCGGTGGACGTTCGCTACACGCGGTCGCTGGTCTCGTCCTTCGACCGTGCAACATCCATGGCCCCCCTCTCGTATCAGTTCGGCATGGGGGGCGTCGACGACTTCCGCACGCAGGACGAACAGCTCGCCACGAGCGCCGGCCTCACGAATGCGCTCACGGTCGCGAACAGCCTCGTGCTGCCCCTGGGCCTGTCGCTCCAGAACCGGTTCCAGAGGACCGACACGCGCAACTGGACCCGCCGCCTCCAGAACGAGCACTCGGTGATCGATGGCTCGCAGCGCACCTTCCCGGACCTGAACCTGCTCTGGAACTGGCGGCCTCCGGCGGCGATCTCCCCGATTCTCTCGAGCGTCGGTGCGCGGGCCGGCCTGCGCCGGACGAATCGATCGACGCTCGTACCGGCCTTCACCGTCGGAGGCGAGGTAGACAGCACATCCGACCGGTCGGTGAGCTATCCGCTCAACGTCTCCCTCGCATGGGAGATGCTCGGCGGGTTCACCACGGGCGGGTCGTACAACGTGACGCGCACCGAGGTGTTCCGGCCGGGCAGCATCGGTACGGGGAACACGCACGAGTACGGCGCCGAGATAGGAAAGGTGTTCGCGCCGCGGCGAGCGTGGCGGTTACCCGGGGACCTCCACACGCGGGTCGGCTTCCAGCGCGCGCAGAACGAGAGTCGCGTGCTGAGCCTCACGAGCGGCGTATCGAGCCGACTGACGGACAACGGCCGCTACACCTTCAACTTCGGGGCGGACACCGAGGTCAACCAGACCATCTCGCTCAGCTTCACCGGTTCGCGCACGGTGACGTTCGATGAGAACTTCAACCGCCGCTTCACGCAGACGGTGATATCGGCGGTGATGCACCTGCAATTCTTCGGGGGCAACCTTCGGTGAGACCCATTTCGGGGAATCGGTCGGCCCTGCCGGCGCGCACGCGCGGTCGGATCGCTCTGCTCGCCATTCTCGCGGTGTTCATCGCCGCCGCTCTGCCGCGCGAGGCGCAGCCTGGCTCTGAACCGCGCGTCGCGCAGCCCGCCGCTGCACC
>JBGTMW010000650.1:0-4745 GCA_041743365.1 Gemmatimonadaceae bacterium | reverse complement strand
CGGGTAGCGCGGCCGGTGAGCGGCGCGCCGCCAGCCGTAATGGCCGGGGCGCCGAAGAGGGTGAGGCTGATCAAGTTGGACCTTCGCGAGAAGAATCCGAGAGCGCCGCGAGTGTGGCGCGAGAGGCTCTGCCTAGCTTAGCCCCGCGGCATCGATCTGATCAAGGTACAGCCGCTCCGTTTCGCAGGCGAGGACGCACCCCGACCGCCCGCTGACGACCGCCCAATCCAGAAGGTCCTTCCATGTCACGAACCCGTTCAGGAGGCATCATGTCCCGTCTCACGCACGACCCCGGCCGACCAGTCATGCGTACTGCACTGCTCGCCCTCGTACTGGTTGGAGCGGCGGCGGCCGCCTGTTCCGAACCGGCCGCGCCGACCGCGGCTTCCGAAGACGAGGCGACGCGCGTCGCTCCGGGGACCAGTCTCGCCAGCTCGTCGTCTACAGTTCCGATCCTCGCGGAACCGCTGACGGGGCGCCATGCCTTCACCGACGATGTCGCCGCGCAGGTACGGGTGAAGCCCGACGGGCGCCCGACGTCGGTCATCAACCTGGAGGACGCCTCGAACATCGCGGTCGTCAGATTCACCGTGCAGCCCGGCGTCCGGTTTCCCTGGCACTCGCATCCCGGCCTCGTCATGGTCAGCGTGACCAAGGGCGAGCTGGTCTTCGTGTATGCGAACGACTGCGTGAAGCGTCCGTACGCGATGGGGACGGCGTTCGTCGATCCCGGCTTCGGCAACGTGCACTATGCGTTCAATCGGACCGCCGGTGAGACCGTCATCGTTGCCACGTTCCTCGGCGTCCCGCCGGCGCCGGCCCCGCTGACGAATGTCGTGGACGCGCAGACGTCGGCGGCCCTCGACGCGAAGTGCCAGGTGGCGGCGGCGATGGCGCATAGCCACTGACGTTCGCATCGCGGGCCCGTATCGGGGTTCGTGGTGGACCCGCGGGAAAGGCCGGGTCCTTGTGGGGATCCGGCCTTTTTGCGGGTGGGTGTCTGGGCTCGTGGTCACGCGCATGAGTGTCGGTGCGCGCGTTGTGGCCAGAAGACCGTCGCGGTCAGCCCGATGCCAATGGCCGCCCGTCTGCTGCGGTGTGTGTCAGACCGACCTACACGTCGAGCACATCCGGTAGCCCGTAGATCACCGCGCTTCGGCGATTGTACTGCGAATCGGTAGCTCGGCATCCCTCCGCGGAGAGAGGTGCATCCCTTTGTCCGCCACGTCGCAAAGTGGGGACGGCAGTTGGTAGACGGCGTCCATGATGGCCGTGACGGACACACGGCAGTCGCGAGCTGCCGCGTCGGCGAAGCCCCCCACAGTATGCAGTAAGCGCGTCAGGTCCTACAACTTGCAAAGACCTCCGTATGTCTCCGGCCTGCGGTCGCGATAGAACTGCCAGACGTTTCGCACCTCACGGATCTGGTCGAAGTCCAGCTCCGCCGTCACGAGCTCATCGCGGTCGCGCGCCGCCTCGGCGACGAACCTGCCTCGCGGGTCGCAGAAGTAGCTCTGCCCGTAGAACTCGCCGATGTTCCACGGCGCCTCGTGACCCACGCGGTTGATCGCGCCGACGAAGTACGCGTTCGCCACCGCGTGTGCGGGCTGCTCGAGCTTCCAGAGGTATTCCGACAGACCGGCGACCGTGGCCGACGGGTTGAAGACGATCTCCGCGCCATTCAGCCCGAGCTCGCGCGCGCCCTCGGGGAAGTGCCGGTCGTAGCAGATGTAGACCCCGACGTCCGCGTACTTCGTTCTGAACACCGGATACCCGAGGTTGCCCGGCCGGAAGTAGAACTTCTCCCAGAAGCCGGGCCCGCACTGCGGGATGTGATTCTTCCGGTACTTGCCGAGGTAGCTGCCGTCGGCATCGATCACCGCGGCGGTGTTGTAGTACACGCCGGTCGTCTCCTCCTCGTACAGCGGGACGACGATGACCATGCGGTGCTTTTTCGCCAGCTCCTGCATCAGCCGCGTCGTCGGTCCGTCGGGAATGCGCTCCACGGCCTCGTACCAGCGCGGGTTCTGCTCGGCACAGAAGTAGGGGCCGGTGAAAATCTCCTGCATGCACAGGATCTGTACGCCCTCACGCCCGGCGCGATCGATGAGCGCGACGTGCTTCCCGACGTTCGCCTCACGGATTGTCTCGATCTTCTCGGCGGTGCTGCAGGCGTGAGTCGCCTGGATGAGGCCGCACTTCACGATCCGGGGCATTCAGGGACTCCAGGTTGACTGGGTGCGCGTTCGCTCCCGGCGCATGAGCGCGAGGTAGATCAGGAAGCTCAACGCGAAGGTGACGAACCAGGCGTAGGAGTACACGTGGTCGGCGAGGCCGGGCTCGGCGACCACTCCCCCGGGAGTCGTCACGGCGCGGACGAAGCCGGGGATCACCGGCAGCACCGAGAGAACGAGGGCCGCCATTGCGCGGGGATTCACTCCGCCCCGATAGGTGTACACGCCCTGCTCGCGGAACAGGTCGGGAAGCAGCAGGCGCTGCCTGCGAACCACCCAGTAGTCGGCGATGAGGATGCCGCCCAGCGCGCCCATGAGGCTCGAGTAGCCGAGGAGCCATGTGAAGATGTAGGCGGCGGCATCCGAGTACAGCTTCCAGGGCATCATCGCCACGCCGATCACCGCGGTGATCAGCCCGCCCGTCACGTAGCTGATGCGACGCGGGCTGACGTTCGAGAAATCGTTCGATGGCGAGACGACGTTCGCGGCCATGTTGGTGGTGAGCTGGGCGATGAGCACTACCAGTGCGGCGAAGGCGATCACCCCGGCGCTGCCGATGCGGCTCACCAGCACCACGGGGTCCCAGACAGCCTCGCCGAAGATCACGATCGTCGCGCTCGTCACCGCGACGCCGATGAAGGCAAAGGCGGTCATCGTCGTCGGCAGACCGAGAGCCTGGCCGAGCGCCTGCGAGCGCTGGCTCTTCGCGTAGCGGGTGAAGTCGGGAATGTTGAGGCTGAGTGTTGCCCAGTAGCCGACGTTGGCCGTGAGCGCGGCCGGAAAGATCGCCCAGAAGGAGCGCCCTGCGTCCTGCTGCTGGAGCCGCTGCGATTCGGTGAGGATGTTCCCGAGGCCGCCGCCGTTCGAGATGCCCCACCAGAGCAGCAGCAGGCCACCGGCGAGGAGGAGGGGTGCCGACCAGCTCTCGAGAATCTTTATTCCCTCGGTTCCCATGAGGATGATGGCGACCTGGATGAGCCAGAACAGCGCGAACGCGATCCACGTCGCGCCGGGGATCGCGGCCCAGCCGGGCCATGCCGCCCGGAAGAGCACGTCCATGGCGAGCGCGCCGATCCACGTCTGGATGCCGAACCACCCGCATGCCACGACCGCCCGCAGCAGCGCGGGCACGTTCGCTCCGCGCACGCCGAACGCGGCCCGACAGAGCACGGGGAAGGAGATCCCGTACTTCGTGCCGGCGTGGGCGTTCAGGATCATCGGCACGAGCACGATCACGTTGCCCAGCAGGATCGTGAGCATCGCCTGCCACCAGTTCATCCCCTGCATCATCAGGCCGGAGGCGAGCGTGTAGGTGGTGATGACCACGCTCATCCCGATCCACAGCGCAGCGATGTTGTAGGTGGACCAGGTGCGGCGTGCGAGCGGCGTCGGCGCGAGATCCGGGTTCCAGAGCGGGCTGTCGCTGAGGTCCTCCTCCGTGGTGACGACGGCTGCTGCTGCCGTCACCGCCCTTTCGCCTCGCGGAGCCCCGCGGTCGTCCGCGGCAGCCATTGGCCGCGGCCCTCGCGCCCGACCACCTTGTAGTCGTCTACGATCACCTCGCCGCGCGAGAGAGTCGTGCGTGCGAACCCCGCCAGCTCCCACCCGTCGTACGGCGCCCAGTCCGCGTTTGTCTCCATCTGCTCAGGCGCGACGGTACGCGTCGCGGTGGGATGGATGATCGCGATGTCCGCATCGGCCCCGATCCGGATCGCTCCTTTTCGCGGGGCGAGCCCCATGATGCGCGCCGGGTTGGTGCTCAGCTTCATGCACATCTCCTCGAGCGTCAGTCGTCCGGCGAGCACGCCTCGCGTGTAGGTGAGCGGGAGCAGGGTCTCGAGCCCCGGCATACCCATTGGAATCTTCGTCCAGTCACCCTGCCACATCGCTTTCTGCTCGCGATTGAAGGTGCAGGTGTCGGTGGAGATCACGGAGACCTCGCCGCGACGCAGCCCCTGCCACAGCCGCTCGGAGTCCGCCGCCTTCTTGAGCTGCGGGCAGCAGGCGTACAGGTGGCCGTCCACGCGGTCGAAGACGGAATCGTCGAGCACCAGGTACTGTACGCAGGTCTCTGCCAGCACCGGGACGTCGCGCCCCTGCGCCGCACGGATGATGTCGGCGCCCTCGGCGGTGGACATGTGGACGATGTAGAGCTGCCCCTTCGTTGCCTCGCACCACTGGACGACGCGCTGGATCGCCTCCGCCTCGACGAAGTTCGGGCGAGTCATCGCGTGGAGCCGCGCGCCGTACTGCTGCATCAGCTCCGGTGTGTGATGCCGGGCGATGAGCTCGTCGAGCACGCGCGCCGATTCCGCGTGCACGAGGAGCATCGCCCCGTGCTCGCGCATCTTCTCGAGCGTTCCGTACAGCGCGCGGTCGTCCGACTGCCATCCCTCCGACTCGTAGATCATGAACTCCTTGAAGGTGGTGAAGCCGCGCTTCACCATCCCCGCGATCTGGTCGCGCTGCTCCTGCCAGCGCGTGATGCAGATGTGGAAGGTGTAGTCGATG
>JBGTMW010000649.1:0-4488 GCA_041743365.1 Gemmatimonadaceae bacterium | reverse complement strand
GCGGTTCTCCTCATCGGTTTTGCGATCCCGCTGTGGGCCGCGAGGGTCGATGACCTGCCCTCCGCCAGTGAAGCGCTGACCGTTCAGGTGACCGCCGAGCAGTTCGCCTGGAACTTCCACTATCCCGGCCCCGACGGAGTTTTCGGCCGCACCGACCTCAAGCTGCTCGATCTGCAGTTGAACCCGCTGGGCCTCGATCGCGACGATCCGGCCGCGAAAGACGACGTCACGACGCTCAATCAGCTATATCTGCCCGTGAACAGGCCGATCATCCTCAGGCTCAGGAGCAAGGACGTCATCCACAGCTTCGGCGTGCCCGAGTTTCGCGTGAAGCAGGACGCGATCCCGGGCCTCACAATCCCCATCCATTTCATCCCCACCATGTCGACCGCGGAGATGCGGACCCGGAAGGGGAATCCCGAGTTCCAGTACGAGATTGCCTGCGCGCAACTCTGCGGATTGGGTCATGCCCGGATGCGCGGATTTGTCACCGTCCAGACCGCCGAGGAGTTCCAGAAGTGGCTGGAGGAACAAATCGCGCTGCAGAGCGCGCCGGATCCCTTCCGGTAGGCCTCCAGCATCGTTCGCCTACAAACGGCGGATCTGGACGCGTCGGAATCTGACCGTGCCGGCGTTGTACTGCAGCGCGATCGGTCCGCTTGTCAGCTTGTCATCCTTTCGGTGATTTGCGTCCCATCCTGACAACGCATGTAGACGCCGCTGTTGGCGCCTTCATCAACCCAGAATTCAACGCGCAGCTCGAAATTCGCGTAGTTCTCCTTGGTGACCAGGAACCCCGGACCGCTGGTCGCCTCCACCACGCCGTCGCCGAGTTTCCAGTTGGCGTTGCCGACTTTATTGAAGTTGTCGAGATTGGTGCCGTCGAACAAGGTGATCCAGTCGGTTGACGGCTTCTGCGCAGAGGCCGGCCCGAGGGCCAGAGTACAAATCGAAACACAGATGAATAGCGCACGTCTCATGAAGCGCCTCCCTTGGCAGCCCGCGGTGGGCGACGATAGTATCATCCGTCCGGCGACCAAAGAGGCATGCGATGAGCACTGGACTCGCGTTCGCGACGTGGAGCATAGGGCGCAAGCTCGCATACGGCTACGCGGCGGCGGGCATCGTCCTGCTCGCGGTCCTGGCGGTGCGGGCCCCAACGGCCGAAGCCTGGTTCTGGCGCGCGCTGCTCCTGCTGATGTTCCTCGTCGTATCCCTCCGGTCGGCGCTGGTCTGGTCCTATCGCCGCAAGCCGTCGCACCTCAACTGGTGGCTGCGGCCAACGCCGATCGCGGAGCGCGAGTTCACCGTCAGCTGGCTTGTATACGCCGTGGTCTTTGGAGCGTCCTCCGTGCTCATGCTCCTTATCTAGCCGCTCCTGCCGGGATCCCCGAACATCTTCGGCGTCGGCATCCGCGCGCGAATCAGGTCGAGCTCTTCAATGGTCACGCGATCGAGGCCGCTCTTGCGGCAGGATTCCTCGACGGCCCCGACGACCATGCCTCGGACAAACGCGGGGATCTTCTTCATGCGCTCGGCGGCCGCATCGTCCCAGACGATGGTCTTCGGCGGTTCGGCGCCGTATTCGATCGTGGTCGTCCCGAGCACCCCCGCGACGGAGGTGCGTCCACTGATGGCGAGAAGGGGGGCCCCGGCGAACGTCCCTGGCGTGTGCGTGCACAGCGGATCCTCGGACATCAGATCGCCCGTCATCCCATAGGCCCGGGCGCGGCACCCTCCACAGTGGCCGTTCATCTCGCACTCACCACAGCGTCCGCCGAGTGACGTGCGTTGGCGAATGCCGGCGAACAACTCCGAGGACGTCCAGAGGTCCGCGAGACTCGCGTTGCGAAGGGATCCTGCGAAAACCGGGAGGTAGGGACAAGGGGTGACATCTCCGTTCGGCCGTATCCCCATGTAGTGCGTGCCCGCCGGGCATCCACCAGCCCCTCCGGAGTAGGTCCTGATCTGGGAGCCGCCATTTTCGAGAACGGTCTTGATGTAGTGCGGAGCGCACTTTGCGTTCACGAGCATCCGGCGGTGGTACTTCCCCTGGATTCGGTAGAGCGATGCCAACACCTCGTCGTACTGCGCCGGGGTGATGTCCGACACGAACTGCCCGCGTCCCGTGGGCACCAGGAAATAGAGGTTCCAGACCTTGGCGGCGAGGCGCTCGTACGTGAAGTCGGCGATTGCGTCGAGCTCGCCGAGATTGTGCGCGCCCGCGGTCGTCTGCACGATAAAGGGGAGCTTGGTCCTGTTCAGGATCTCCGCTCCCTCCACCGTGTTTCGCCAGGCGCCCCGCACTTTCCTGAAGTGGTCGTGACGATCGGGATCGAGCGCATCGAGCGAGAGCGAGAGCCCTCGCGCTCCGGCTTCCGCGAGGCGCGTCGCCACGTTCTCCGTGATCCTCACGCCGTTGGTGCCGACGACGACCCAGAGTCCGCGCTCCGACGCACGCCGCACGATGTCGAGGATGTCGCGCCGTAAGAGCGGCTCGCCCCCCGTCAGGATCGTGATGCACTCAGGCGCGAAAGCGGCGATTTCGTCGATGACCCTGAAGCAATCCTCGGTACCGAGCTCGCTCCGATCGGCGAAGTTCTCCGTGCCGACCAGAGGCGTGCCGCCGGCGTCGAGATAGCAGTGCTCGCAGGCGAGGTTGCAGCGGTAGGTGAGGTTCCAGGAGACGACGTACGGCCGTGCGAATTCAGTTGTATTCATCGGGCCCGCGACTCACATGCCGAAGAAGTCTTTGGCTGCGTCGAGGATCTGCTCGTCCACTTCGAGCGACCCTCTGTCCCGCGCGAATTTCTCGATGCCTGTTCGCGCCATTGGGCGGACGAACTCTGGAATGTTCAGCAGCCTGGCTTCCGCGGCGGCGGTCCACCGGACGGCGATCGTCTCGCCGGCCTCGCCGGGTTTTGCCTCACCGTTTCCCGGGATCATCGCAGTGAATGGGCAGCCGGCGCCGGACGTACTCGACGCTGCATCTCCGGATGCGGGACCGATCCGCACGCCGAGTGACTGGACGACCTGCGTTTCGTAGGCATTGGTCAGCATCGCCATCTCGTAGCCACACTCGGGACACGAGTAGACGACCGAGAGCGAGCCGCGCTCGGGCGGGCCGACGGTTTGCAGCTTCATCGGGCTATCGCAGGGGACGCAAAGGAATTTCATGATTCGATGCTCTCGAGGAGGCGCTGTGCGACGTCGTCCAACGCACGGCCCACAGGGGTTTCGTTGAATCCTGCCAGCGGCATCCCCAAATCGCAGTGCCGCGCAAGCTCCGGATCGAACGGCACGGTGCCGAGGCAGGGGATTTCCAGAGTCGGAGACTCAGGCGAGACAAACAGTGGCTTGATGGCGTTGCAGTCGCGGCAGTAGTAGCCGCTCATGTTCTCGACGTAACCCAGGACGTGATTGGATCCCTTCGACAGCGCTGCCACCGAGCGCGCGACCACACCTCGTGACACCTCGGACGGGATCGTGACGAGCACGAACGAGGTCCGTGCCCCGAGATAATCGGCGTACTGGACCGTCCGCTCGGCGCCCGGCGGCAGATCGAACATCAGCAGATCGAGCGCTCCCCACTCGACGGCTCCGAGGATCTCGCCGAGGAGTGCGAACTCCCTCGTGGCGCGCCACGTGTGGGACTCTCCGTGCGCCGCGCTCTCGAACTCGAGCGCCTGCGACTCGGGGATCAGCGAACCCATCGAGAAGACCCCGATCCCGGTCGTCGTTCGCGGGAGCGCGATCTTGTGGCTGCCGCCTGACACGGCGGAGCCCTTGGACGAAGGCGGGGGAACGAACACCGCGCCATGGACACCTGCCATGCGCGCCTGTGAGGGACCGTTGAAGTCCGCGTCCAGGATGGCAATCCGCAGCCCACGGGCGCGCAGAGCGCCCGCCAGATGCAGCGTCAGGGTGCTCTTGCCGACTCCGCCCTTGCCTGAGCCCACCGCCACGAGATGGCGCACTCCGGCGAGACCGTCGGTGATGCGGGTGCGCTGCTCGGCAACCTGCTCGAGGATTCTGGATCCTCCGTCGCCGACGATGTCGTGATAGCCCTTCACTTTCCTGACGTAGCTTACATCGGGCGGGGCTCCGCTCGACCGCCGTGAAAACGGGTCGATCTGTCGCGAATCGTCGCAGTCAGACGTGGAGACCCGTATCGCGATCCAGCGGCCCGGCCGTGAGGCCGATTTGTCCGAGGAGCTGTTCAAGGTCGTCGCCCGAGGCTGGAACGCAGGCGAGGATCCTCGCACGGTTCTGTCGGACCCACGGGTCCGCAGCTGGAAGCGCGCGCGCCCTCTCGTCGTCGCCGAGGAGACGCTGCCACGCCTCGTGCGTCTCGGTCGCGAAACCCTGGAGAAGCGACGGCGGTCCCCCTGCGTGCAGGACCTGCGAAATGCGCGCTGCCAGCTCGCGCGCTTCGACCAGCCCCGAGTTCATGCTGTGGACACCGACCGGGGCCGCCTGGTGCGCGGC
>JBGTMW010000648.1:0-12834 GCA_041743365.1 Gemmatimonadaceae bacterium | reverse complement strand
CGATCGCGTCGGCGGAGCGCGGCGGACTCACCGGCCGACGCCGGCCGGAGCCTGCGCCACCGCGGGCCCGGGAGTTGCCTGAAACATCCCTCGGTCCCTGCCGTATGGCATCCCGGACATGTAATGGAGAACAATCATGCTTCGCACCGTCTTCACGATTGGGCTGTTCGCTCTGCTCGGTCTCTTCGTGCTCAACCTCGCCCTCGGCGTCCTGCCGGTGGTCATCGGTCTTGTGCTGGGGCTTCTGGGACTCGCCTTCAAGATCGCCCTCTTCGGGCTGGTCGTGTACGTGTTGATCCGGATCTTCAGCCCTGACACCGCGCGTCGCATGCGCGAGCGCTGGTCCGGTTCGGGAATGTAGGTCCGGGGGGGCCGGGAAGTTCAAGCGCGAGGGTGCAAATGCACCCTCGCGCTTGAACATCCGGGATCCCGAACGTTGGCGGTTTACTGCGTCCCTCGGTCGAACCGCCGGGAGCGCGGGGTTCGCGAGCGCTATCGGCCCGCGGGTCCGGTGCCCGGCCGGTACGACTTCAGGTACAGGTTGATCGACCCGATCTTCAGCTTGGATTTCATCTGGAGCATGATTCGCGACGGGTCATCGGTCAGCCAGACCTGCGCTTCGCCTTCCTCCGAGAAGATTCCGCGAGTCTTGATGATTGGCTGAATGACTATGGCATCGAACACGCCCGCGGGCACCTTCACGCGCTCCTTCCGAAGCACCTTGATCGTAACCGGGTTGCGATCGGGACGGAAATACCGGTTGAAGACGTAGGTCTCTCCGACTTCGAGCGGCACCGTCCGGATGAAATAGAGGAACGACCCATCGTCCAGGGGCGCGTCGACCGATTGCACTTCCGCGCCGCCATTGCCGGCAGACTTCTCGACGTAGACGGCCCGGTCCGGGAAGATCTCGTACTGCTTCAACCGTTCGCGCCCACCCTCTTCCTGGTCGGAATGGAAGCGCAGCGACGTGAAGTTCGTAATGTCGCTCCAGCTCTCGAACACGTCGTTCACCTTGTAGAAGAAAGTGCCGCCCGCGAGTCGGAACTGGGTGTGCCAGGCATTGCGGCCGCGAACGGGGACTATTCCCATGACTTCCATGCTGCCACTGCCCACGCGAGCCGCGCTGAAGCGGACCTCGTAGTCGGCACGCTCGCCCACGCGCCATGGCACGTCCATGCGCTCCTGTACGGCCGGAGGGGCACTGAGCGCGGCGACGACGGCGAGAAGAGAAGCGAGTTGCGTCATGATGTCGATTGGTTGAGGCGTTGGCGGCCCTGAGCAGACCGGCCGAAGCGATACAATGTCACAAGATCCGTAAGGGGTCGTACGCGCGTCGGGCGGGCACGCAGGTCGTACCGCGGCTCTACGGCGACCGTCTCGACCCGTCTTGCGTGTCGCGCAGCCTTGACGAGCAGCTCGACGTTGGCGGCGCAGCCGGTGCTTTCCAGGAGCGGAAAGTCCCCTGCTTCCTTGAGCAGATCGCGGACCACGGTAACGCGGAAAAAACGGTAGGACCCGAACGGGTCCGTCACTCCTGGCAAGCGGACGAACGGGCGTGTAACCCAGGGAGCGACCCGGCGGAGCAGCCTCGCGGGCTGCGGCTGCGGCGTGGTGGGCGAGCGCTCAGCGACCACCACATCGGCCCCGCCCTCGAACCGCTTCACCATTTCCGGCAGGTACTCGGGCTGGTCGGTGAAATCGCCCTGCATGATCACCATGGCATCGCGCCGCGGGTATCGAGTACGCCCCGACACATGCCTGGCGAGGGCATCCAGCGCGGCTCCATAGCCGCACCGCTCGGCTCCTCCCAGCACCGTGAGCGGAAGCACCTTCGCGTACGGCTCGATGGTCTCGGCTGTCGCATCAGTACTGCCGTCGTTCAATACGATGACTTCATACTCCCGGGAGTAGGTCTGGAAGACCCCCCGAATGCGCCACAGCAGCACGCCGATCGTCTGCGCTTCGTTGTACGCGGGAATGCAGATGTGGAGCAAGGACGTATTGATGAGAGGTGAGCCGTCGAGTCACTTGCGACGATGGATGATACACGGGTGGGGAGGGTGTGTTCGATAAATTGACGGCGACCGCCTCCCGCAGCGCTCAATGGCCCGCCTTGGGCGCCCCCGGCCCGCCGGGGGTGACGAACGTCACATGGAACTCTTCAGCACCTGCCTGTAGACATCCTGAACCCGTTCCACCATGCGGCCCACGCTGAACTGGGCGCTTCTCTCCGGCCCCCGCGCCGCGAAGGCACGTCGCTCGGCGTCGGACAGGATCAGGTGGGCGAGCGTATCGGCGAACGCATCGACGTCGCCGGGCGGCACGATCATGCCGGTCCGGCGAGAATCGATCAGCTCCGAGAGCCCTGAGACGTCGAACGCAATCGGGGGAACGCCGAGGGCCATCGCATCGATCACCGCCGTTCCCAGCGTCTCGGATGTGGCGAGGTGCAGCAGCAGGTCCGCACCGGCGAGTGCGGAATGGATATCGTCCACGACTCCGGCACGAAAAGCGTCGACGCCCGCGATCGCCTGCGCGCCCGTGCCGGCTCCCCCGAAGATGAGGAACCGTGCGCGACGGCGGGCATGCGGCGACAGCCGCTCGGCGATGGCCGAAATGAGAGAGGCGTCGGGATCGGCACCGGTGCCCACGATGGCGCAGACCACGCTGTCGCGGGGCCACCTGCATTCGGTTCGCCAGTTCCTGGCCTTTTCCACCACCGGAGTCGGGACACCAGGGTGAACGGTATCCACGCGATCTGCCTCCACCCCGCTGCCGAGCAGCATCTCGCGCACTGCCGCGGAGGATGTGAGGAACCGCGCGACGCGCGCCCGGTATTGTCCGCGGATGCCGCGCGGGGGATGCGATGCTCGCCGCGTCACGATCAGCGGAACGTGGGGGCGATCGAGGAGCGCGATGAGGGCGATGGCGTGAGCTCGCGCGTCGTGGGCGTGCACGAGCCCTGCGTTCCACGTCCGGATCAGCGCGCGGACGCGTCGTGCAGCAACGAGATCCCAGTCGCCACGCATCGCCACTGTCGAGGTCGCGGTGCCAGAGCGGCGCAGCCGTTGCACAAGGGGGGAGTCGGGCGCGGCGACCACCAGGGGCTCGTAGTCTCCGTCGCGGAGTCCCCTGGCCAGGAGCAGCAGCTGTCGTTGGCCACCGCGCCATTCGCGACCGGAGTCGATGTGCAGTATACGCGACGGCATCAGCCGGCCAAGTTGATTGCAGGGCTCGTGAATGGCAACGCGTCCGACGGCGTCTGCCAGCACCCAAACGGCGTGCGCAATCCCCACGCCGTCCACTCGATGATCACTGGAGAAGACATGTACCGGCTAGCCTCTCTCGCCTTCATCATGGCCGCTGGCTGTACCGTCGCAGCGCCGCCGCCGGCCACGATTCCAGCGCCCGTCCCGCCTCCGGCACCGGCGGTGGATCCCATGGCGATGCGGGCAGAAGAGCTGCGTCGAGACCTCGGCATCTTCGCGTCGGATGAGTTTCGAGGTCGCGAGACCGGAACACCCGAGGGGCAACGAGCGGCGAAATTCATCGCCGATCGTCTCGCCTTCCTCGGTCTCGAGCCAGCCGGCGACAGCGGCTACTTCGCCCGTGTGCCGCTCGAGCGACAGACCTTCGGTCCAACGACGCGGATATCCGTGACGGTTCGGGGGGAGGCAGCGCCCCGTGCACTGTCCATCGGAGCCGACGTGCTCCCGCTGCTCGAGCTCGATCCGGCGCTTCCTCCGCCGCGGTCGCGCGCCGACGCCGATCTCGTCTTCGGCGGCTACGGCTTGGGCATTCCGGCCCTGGGTCGCAATGATCTCGCCGGGCTGGACATCGCCGGGAAGGCAGTGGTGGTCGTCAATGGCGCTCCCGCGAGTGCCACCGCGACCCAGCGGGCGGCGCTGGAAGGGGCTGACCAGATCGGGGTCCGGCTTCAGGAGGTTCTGACCCGTCGCCCGGCGGCGGTAATCCTGCTGCTCACCGGTGCCTCGGAGGAGCTCTACGCCCAGCTTCTCCCGAGCGTGCTCAGGACGGTGGCCCTCGCGAAGACCCACGCGGAAATTCCGGAGGACGCAAGGCCGTTCCCGATGGTGCTGATCGGCCGGGTGCGGGCGGGATCCCCCTTCCTTCCGAGCGGCTGGCCGGCCGACGATCGACCACAGCCGCTCACCGGACGCCGGCTGACGGCGCAGTTCGACCTTCGGTTCGATCGTTTCACCGGCTATAACGTCGTGGCGATAGCGCGGGGGACCGACCCGGCGATGAACCACAGCTACGTCGCCTTCGGCGCGCATTACGACCACATCGGGATCCTGCCGCCGGTCGATGGCGACTCGATCGCGAACGGCGCAGACGACGACGGCTCCGGCTCGATCGGCCTGCTCGCCGTGGCGCGCGGATTCAAGCAGCGACCCGCCAGGCGCTCGGCTCTTTTCGTCTGGCACACCGCGGAGGAGAAGGGACTGCTGGGCTCGGACTACTTCACATCGAACCCCACTGTCCCGATCGATTCGATCGTCGCGCAGATCAATGCGGACATGATCGGTCGCAACGCGCCGAACGAGCTGTATGTCGTCGGACCTGCGGCGGCGCCGGGAGGGCAGAGCCGGACCCTCGGTCTCGTGGTCGACTCCGTGAACGCAACACTGAACGTGCCCTTTGCCTTCAACCGCGAGTGGGATTCTCCGACGCACCCCGAGCGCATCTACGAGCGCAGCGATCACTACAGCTACGCGCAGAAGGGGATACCGATCGTGTTCTTCACCTCGGGCCTCCATGATGACTACCACGGGGTGGGCGACGAGGTGTCGAAGATCGACTTTGCGAAAATGGCGCGAGTGGGCGAGCTCATTTTCCGGACCGGGCAGGCGTTGGGGAACCGAGCAACCCGCCCGCGGTAGAGAGTCAAGCGCACCGCACCGATTGCGGGGGCGCCGGTTGGATCGTCAGGTCTATGGGGAGGCCGGCGGGCCGGCCACCGGGCGTGCCGGGCAGCTGGGCGACGACAGGAGGTTCGATGATTCGTGCCGACGTCAGGGGATTGCTGGGGCGTGACGACGCGCAGCTCGCGCTGCGGCTGATCGCGCGCGGGTCGCATGCGGAGTACGAGCAGATGGAGGAGCGTCTCCGGGAGGAGGGGATCGACGCGCTGCTCGATGACCCTCGCCTCCTCGCCGCCCTGGTGAAGACCGGACGGGGCGCTCATGCCTCCTTCCCGCTGTTTTCCTACGTGGTCGTCCGCCACGCACTATGCTCGGCCGGAGAGGCCGACGCGGCGCTCGCAGACTTCGTTGCGTCGATCCTCATGCATTTCGGGACGCGGGATGCGGCGAACCGCATTTCGGCGGTGGACGATCAGACCTATGACACGCTCGCCGAATTGAGTGTGGATGTCGACGATCCGGACGCTCGCCGGGCTTTCCTCGTGCGCACGCACCTCGGCAATTATGCGCTCTGGCTGAGCGGCCTCTATCCGGACTACATCGAGAGCCGGCGCTGGCGTCGGGGCGGCCCCGACCTGGAGTACTTCGAGGAGATGGGCCGGCGCGGCTACCAGATGGCCGCCGACCACGGAATGGCCGCACAGCTGGGGCTGACCACCCTCTTCGCCCTGGCCGCCGAGCGCTTCGCGCTGCTTCGCATCGCGCTGAACAACGTCAGTGATGCGCTGCTGTTTCCCAATGTGCATTCGCCCGACCGGCTGCTTCGCCAGGTTCGGAACGAAGCCCACTGGCGTCGGACGCATTAGCTCGCAACGCGGCGACCAGGGCGGGGCACGCGGCACACGCGATTCGCGTGGGATCGCACCTGAGTGGCAAAGGCGGCGAAGAGATCGCGGTCCCAGGACTCCGCGCTGCCCACGAGCTCCTCGGGGTGCCATTGCACCCCAACAGCCCACCACCCGCCGTCGACGCTCTCGCCGCTCTCGATGATGCCGTCGGTTGCCCGCGCCGTCACTCGAAGCGTCGGCGCCGCGTTGGCAATGGACTGGTGGTGCGAGGAGTTCACGGCGATCGAGGTGGCTCCGAGCAGCGCCGCGAGTCGCGACCCTGGCTGGACGTCCACCCCGTGAACGCGTTCGTTGCGCCGGCCGCTGGCGGCGTGGTTGATGGAGGTCTCGTGCTCGGAAGGAATGTCCTGCACGAGAGTGCCCCCAAGGGCCACGTTGAGGACCTGAAAGCCACGACAAATCGCGAGAACAGGCAGCTGCTGCGCCCTTGCCGCCGCCACGAGGGCCAGCTCCCAGGAATCGCGGGCCGGGTGAGGCTCCTGGGCAGCAGGGTGACGCGCCGAGCCGTAGTGCCGCGGATCGACATCCTCGCCCCCGCTGAGCACCAGCCCGTCCACGCGCTGGACCAGCTCGACCGCGGCCGCGGGATCGACGAGTGGCGCGGTGGCAAGAGGAACGAGCCCCGCTCCCTCCAGTGCCTCGACATAGGCGGCGTTGAGCCGCGCCCGGAGGGCGCCTCTAATGATCTCGGTGGTCGCCGTGACCACCACGAGCGGACGTGACATGGTGTTTTGCGTTCGAGTTGCGAGAGGGACGAGCCCGTCTGTATCGTATACGCGAATGGTTTCACCCTGCGAGGCCCATCATGCCCACCTACGACTACCGTTGCAGCGCGTGTCAGGAGCGGTTCAGCAGAAACGAGACGATCGCCCAGCACGCTCAGGGCGGCCATGTAGCATGCCCGAAGTGCCGCTCCCTCGACGTGGAGCGGATAATAAGCGCGTCCTATCCGCGGACACCGCGCAAGTCCTAGACTCGATTCGCGCGATCAGCGCAACGCGCGCCCGGCCGGCGCACGCCACCGATATCCTTCGCTGACGCATGCTCGAGCAGCTTCGCGAGGCGCTGCGCGCGCTGCGCACGGGAGCCGTCCACTCCAGTGAGCGACGGCCGATGATCGCGAGCATGCGCGACACGCTCGTGCAGGCGCGCGTGGGGCTCGGCGACCTTCGCACCGCGCTCGAGAGTACTCGAGCGAGGCTTGCAGCCGAACGCCGGGAGCTCGACACGGTCCGCCGTCGAAAGGGATTGGCAGCCGGCATCAACGACGCGGAAACCGTGACCATCGCGGAGCGCTACGAGGCGCAGCACGCGCAGCGGGTGACGGTGCTGGAGCAGAAGATCGCGGCGCAGGAGGCGGAGCTCGCGATGGCGGAGCGCGATGTCGACGAGATGACGGCGGAGCTCAAGCTTGCCGCGGCGGGGATCGACAGCGTTCCGTCCGCGCCCGATCCCGGCGGGCCCGGATCGGTCGACCCCGACGTGGAGCATCTCCAGCAGGAGCTGGATTCGCTGGCGCGTGCGCAGCGGCGCGCCGCGACCGAGGCCGACGCCGAGGCGAAGCTGGCGGCGCTCAAGCGGCGAATGGAGAAATAGCAGGACGATGCGCAGTCCGAGTATTCAGGTTGCGGCGGTGATACTGCTGGCTCTCCCCGCGGGCGCTCAGCCCGTCGCCGGAATCGCCGCATGCGATGGGCTCGTGGTGAGCGATGTGAGCGTGGACGCCCGTCCCCCTGACCTCAGCGGTTTCACGCGTCGGTGGCGTGCGCTCGAATTCCTGAACGGCCTGCACGTCACGAGTCAGTCCGACATGATTCGCCGGTTCCTGCTGCTGAAGCTCGGCGAGCCGTGCACCGAGGTCAGGCGCGCTGAGTCCGAGCGCATTCTCAGGGCACAGCCATTTCTTGCAGATGCGACCGTGGTTGCGGTGCCTGACGGAAGCGGGGGGATCCGGGTGCACGTCATCACGATCGATGAGTTCTCGATTCTCGGCGGGCTCTCCGCCGGCAGCTCCAGCCCATACCTCACGGGCGTCAAGGCCGGCGATGCCAATCTGATGGGCGAGGGCTTGTACGCCGTGGTCGAGTGGGAAGATGGCGAGTTCTATCGGGACACCTACGCAGGCCGGATCACCGACTATCAGCTTTTCGGACGTCCGTATCAGGTGACGGTGGAAGGCGCGCGACAGCGACACGGCATGGAGTGGTCGTCGTCCGCGAGCCAGCCTTTCCTCACCGATATCCAGCGAGGGGCGTGGCGCGTCTCGGCGGGTGAGAGCCAGGGTTATTTCACCTTCCTTCGCGAGGGGCCGACGAAGCCGGCGCTCGACTTCCGGCGATCCTTTGCCGACATCGGCGGGGTTATCCGGATCGGCGAGATCGGACGCCTCAGCCTGTTCGGCGCGTCGCTCTCGCGCGAGCGCGAGACGCCGGGATCGGTTCCGATCATCATCTCCGACAGCGGGCTCTATGCCGATACCGCGGCCGCCCTGTTCGACAGGTACGAGGTTCACCGCACCGCACGCATCAACGCGCTCTGGGGTGTCCGCAACATCCGGTTCATCCGGGTCAACGGATTCGACGCGCTCACTGCCCCGCAGGACCTTCGTCGCGGATTCCAGCTCGGCGTGCTGGCGGGGCGAAGCCTCTCCGTCCTGGGTTCGACCGACGATGACATCTTCGTCGCTGCCGATCTCTACGCCGGATGGGTGTATCGCAACAGCTTTCTGGGGGTGCAGTTCCTGGGCGAGGGCAGGCAGAACTACGACGAGAATCACTGGGACGGGATTCTCGGGAGCGGTCGCGCGGCGAACTACCTGAAGCTCTGGCGGAATCACACCCTGATCACCGCGTTCGAGTACAGCGGTGGCTGGGAGCACCGCACCCCCTTCCAGCTCGGGCTGGGGGATCGGGATGGCGGCGTTCGCGGCTACAGTGACTCGCGCGTCACCGGCAATCAGCGGGGTGTGGTCAGGATCGAGGATCGAATGAACTGGCGCCCGATCGGGCGCGCGGCGGACGTGGGATTCGCGCTCTTCGGCGACATGGGGAAGATGTGGGCAGGTGACGTTCCCTTCGGCGTCGACACGCCGATCCGGTACGGCATCGGCATGGGCGTGCTCGCCGCACTTCCGGCCCGGTCCCGACGGCTGTGGCGACTCGATTTCGCCCTGCCGCTCAGCCGCGACGAATACGCGGGGTGGGAGATCAGGCTGACCAGCAGCGACATGACGCGCGTGTTCTGGCGCGAGCCAGGGGACGTCGCCCGCAGTCGCGAACGCTTCGTTCCCGCGAACATCTTCAGCTGGCCGTAGCTGCCGCTACTGCGCT
Organism: Gemmatimonadaceae bacterium; assembly: GCA_041743365.1. Lineage (GTDB taxonomy): Bacteria > Gemmatimonadota > Gemmatimonadetes > Gemmatimonadales > Gemmatimonadaceae > JANPKQ01. The sequence goes on along the minus strand of JBGTMW010000648.1, from coordinate 3,708 downwards.
CGGCTGGAGGAGGAGAGCGCAGAGGCGGGGATGTATCGTTCGGGCATGCTCGTACCGCCCGCATCCCGCTGCACCGCATCCGAAACGACCGTCGGCGGCTGCTTGATGCACGCCACCCAGTGGCCCGGGGCCTTTTCCTCCAGCGGCGGAACGATATGCGCGCAGGCCGCATCGCGCCGCGGGTGATGGCAGCGGGGGTGAAACACGCATCCCGGCGGCGGATTCGCGGGTGAAGGCACGTCGCCCGTGAGGACGATGCGCTCGCGCCTGAGCGTGGGGTCGGGCACCGGCACCGCCGAGAGGAGCGCCTGCGTGTACGGCATCAGCGGCTCGCGATAGAGATCAGCGGCGGCCGCGAGCTCGACGATCCTGCCGAGATACATGACGGCAACGCGGTCGGCGATGTGCTCGACGACGGAGAGGTCGTGCGCGATGAACAGGAACGTCAGCCCGCGGTCGCGCTGGAGATCCTGAAGCAGGTTGATCACCTGCGCCTGCACCGAGACGTCAAGCGCGGAAACCGGCTCGTCGCAGACGATGAACCTCGGCTCGACCGAGAGAGCGCGTGCGATGCCAACGCGCTGGCGCTGGCCGCCGGAGAACTCGTGCGGATACCGCGTTGCATACTCCGGGAGCAGCCCGACCTCCTCGAGAAGATGTCGAACCCGCGCATCGGCCGCGGCACCCTCGGCAAGGCGATGGATCGTCAGCCCCTCGCGGATGATCGCCCCGATCGACATGCGGGGATTGAGCGACGAGAACGGGTCCTGGAAGATGATCTGCATCTGTCGTCGCAGTGCCCGCAGCCTGCCTCGATCGAGCGAGAGCACGTCAACGCCATCGAAGTGCACCGAGCCGCTCGTCGGTTCTATCAATCGAAGGATCGACCGGCCCGCCGTGGTCTTCCCGCACCCCGATTCGCCGACAACCGCGAGAGTCTCGCCCTGCGCGACATCGAAGGAGATGCCGTCCACCGCGCGCACGGCGCCGGTTACGCGTCGAAGCACGCCGCTCCTGACCGGGAAGTGGCGGGTGAGGTTCCGCACCGAAAGCAGCGGCTCCCGCACGGCGGGCGCCTGCGTACCTGCCGGTGCGGGGAACGGTCTCGTCACGACGTTCGCCTCACGCGCGCGCCTCCGCCGTGACGAGCGGCGGATGCGGGTGTGCTCGCCGTTCAGGCTCGACTGCAAGGTGGCAGCGGGATGTGTGCCTGGCGTCAATGGAATACAGCGGCGGGTGCTCCCGCACGCAGCGATCCCAGGCGTAGGGGCAGCGGTCGTGAAAGCGGCATCCGGCAGGCCATGCGGTCGGTGGGGGCACGGTGCCCGGAATCACCGTGAGGCGATCACGCGACTGGCCGACGCGCGGCATCGCCGCGAGGAGTCCCTCCGTGTACGGATGGTGCGCCGTGGCGAAGAGCGCACGCACCGGAGCTTCCTCGACCACCTCGCCCGCGTACATCACTATCACACGCGATGCCATCTCGGCGATGACGCCGAGGTCGTGGGTGATGAGAAGAATCGAAGTGCCGAGCCGCCGCTGGAGGTCGCCGAGCAGCTCGAGTATCTGCGCCTGGATAGTCACGTCCAGCGCCGTCGTCGGCTCATCGGCGATGACGAGCGCCGGGTTCATCGCCAGAGCCATGGCGATGAGCACGCGCTGTCGCATGCCGCCGGAAAGCTGGTGCGGATACTCGTGCGCGCGCTGGGCGGGATCGGGAATGCCGACGAGCGTGAGCATCTCAACCGCGCGCTCCCATGCCTGGCGTCGCGACATGCCGGCGTGAATCCGCGGAACCTCCGCGATCTGGTCCCCCACCGTGAAGACGGGGTTGAGCGCCGTCATCGGCTCCTGGAAGATCAGGCTGACCCTATTCCCGCGGATCCGGCGTATCGGCTCCTCGTCGAGGGAGAGGAGATCGCTGCCTTCGAGCTCGACGCGGCTACCCGACTCGATCCGTCCGGGCGGCTGGATCAATCGCAGGATCGAGAATCCCGTCACTGACTTGCCGCACCCCGATTCGCCGACCAGGCCGAGCGTCTCCCCGCGCGCGATGTCGAACGACACGCCATCCACGGCGCGGGCAATGCCGGCGGACGTGTAGAAATACGTCCGCAGGTCCCTGATCGAGAGAAGGGGTGCCGTGCTCATCGCCGCCAAAGCTGACGCCCTGCGCGGGGAAGCTCAAGCTTAGTCATCTCGGACCGAGTGCGTCGCGGAGGCCATCGCCCACGGCGTTGAACGCCATCACGGTCATGACGATGGCGAGCCCCGGAAAGAGCGAGATCCACCATTGTGCCGCGACCTGCTCCGAGCCGTCGCGAATGATGCTCCCCCAGCTCGCCTGTGGCGGCTGCACGCCGAGGCCGAGATACGAGAGGCCGGTTTCCAGGATGATGACGTTCCCAATGCCAAGAGTCGCCGCGACGATAACCGGCGACAGCACGTTCGGGAGCACGTGCCGTACGAGCACCCTGATTCCCGTCGCTCCGAGAGCCCGCGCCGAAACGACGAATTCGCGCGTCGACATTGCCATGACCTCGGCGCGAACGATCCTGCTCACTCCGAACCACCCTGTCAGCCCGATGAGGAGGATCAGCACGCCGATCGAGAGCCGGCCCCACATGGCCGTGACCGCTATCAGCAGCAGGATGCGCGGTACGGAGAGCAGGGCGTCGATCGTACGCATCATCACCATGTCCGTCGCACCACCGACGAAGCCGGCTATCGCGCCGTAGAGGGTTCCGACCGTGACCGACAGCAGCACGGCGAGGAGGCCGATGGACAGCGAGACCCGTGCACCGTACAGGATGCGGCTGAAGACGTCGCGACTGTAGAGGTCCGTGCCGAGCAGGTGGGTGTCCGAGGGCGGACGACCGCTCAGCGCGATGATGTCGGGCTGCGCGTTCGGAGCGTGGGGGGCGAGAAACGGGGCGAGCGCGGCGATGATGTAGAAGGCGATGACGGCGACGAGGGCGAGACGCGCGGAGCGATTCGCCCTGAAGCGGGCGAACGCCAATCGCCAGGGCCCGGCCGCCTCCGTGAGCGGCACGGGGGATCTAACGAACGGGATCGCCACGGCAGCGATGACGCCGACGGTCAGCATCCAGGCGATCCAGGTGCCGCGCATGTCAGGCGCGTCGCAGGCGCGGGTCCGCGGCGGCGTACAGCATGTCCGCGAGCAGGCTGCCAACGACGACCATTATGCTGCCGACGATCACCGCTCCGGTCACGAGGTGATAGTCGCGCGTGGTGATGGCCGTGAACGTCAGCATCCCCATCCCCGGCCACGAGAAGATGCGCTCGACGAACACGGCGCCTCCGAGCAGCGCCGGAAAGGCGAGCCCGAGAATCGTTATCACCGGGAGCAATGCGTTGCGCAGGGCGTGGCGGCGAACGATCGCCTTCTCGGCGAGGCCCTTCGCGCGTGCCGTGCGAACGTAGTCGTCGTGCACTACATCCAGCATCGCGGCGCGCTGATATCGCGCGATCACGGCGGCGGCCAGCAGCGTCAGCGTCGCCGCCGGGAGGACGATGTGGTGGATGCGGTCGAGAAGCTGGCGCCACGCGGGCCAGTACGGATACATCACGGCGTCGACCATTCCCGTGACGGGAAAGAGCGGGAGCCAGTAGGCGAAGGTCAGCATCATCATCAGGGCCAGCCAGAAGTCCGGCATGGAGTAGAAGACGAGCGTCACGCTCCCGATC
>JBGTMW010000647.1:0-14865 GCA_041743365.1 Gemmatimonadaceae bacterium | reverse complement strand
AGGCAGGATCGCCGCCGGGGACGCGAGGCCTCCAGCAGCGGCCGCGATCGCAAGGATCGGCGCGGCGACGACCGCGATCCACCTGCCGAAGTCCTGCCGGATCGTACGCGGCATCCGGTACCGCACGACGTAGCCGAGGGCGCCGAGCATTCCGAGCAGCACCGCGAGTGCAGACCACACCATCTCGTCGGGCGCTACCACGAGCTCCCGCCTGGCGCGAAAGAGCGGAACGAACGAGAGTGCCCAGATCGCGACAATGGGCGCCCCTCGGGCCAGCCGCGCGCGGACGACAGGGTTCACGCGCTACCCGCGCCGCGGATGATCCTGACCGCGGCCATAGCCGCACCGAAGCCGTTATCGATGTTCACCACCGTCACCCCTGCCGCGCAGCTGTTGATCATGGTCAGAAGGGCTGCAAGACCGCCGAAGCTCGCGCCGTAACCCACGCTCGTCGGCACGGCGATCACCGGAACTCTCACCAGGCCACCCACGACGGAAGGCAGAGCGCCGTCCATTCCGGCCACGACGATCACGACGGCTGCCTCCGAGAGCTGGGACCTGCCCGCGAAGACACGGTGAATCCCCGCGACCCCGACATCCGTGAGCCGACCCACCGTACACCCTACCGCGCGGGCGGTTTCAGCGGCTTCCTCCGCGACTGGAAGATCGCTGGTCCCGGCGGTGACGATCAGGATCTGTCCGTCCACTGTCGGTGGAGGATCTCCATCCGTGCGAGGCAGGTGGACGGTCCGCGCGAGATCGTTGACCCGGGCCTCCGGGAAAAGCGTGGCCAGTTTCGCGCGAACGTCGGCAGCAGCCCGCGTGATGAGGCAGCCGTCCCCGTGGTCCGCGATCCGCCCCGCGATGCTCGCCACCTGCTCCGCGGTCTTGCCCGGCGCGAAGATGACTTCGGGATACCCCTGCCTAAGCGCCCGGTGGTGATCGATCGTGGCGAACGACAGCGACTCCGAGGGAGCGAACGACAGCTCGTCGAGGGCCGCCGAAGGCTCCACCGTCCCGGAAGCAACGCGCTCCAGCAGCGAGAGCACGTGCTCCCGGTTCACGCGTCCGCCAGCTCCAGCTCAGCCACGCGATTCCGCGCGTCGGCGAACTCACCGTGCCCGTTCAGATATTCCTCGAAGATTCCCTCGACCTCGCCGAGCGAGTGGACGGCGTGCAGGCGCCTGCGGAGCTCGGCCGACCCAGGCAGGCCCTTCACATACCAGCCGAGGTGCTTCCTGAACTCGATCGCGGCCCCGCGTGGGTCGGCCTCGAACTCGTTGGCCATCCGCGCATGATCGAGAGCGATGGCGAACCGCTCGTTCACGCCGGGCGTCGCGGGAACGGGTTGACCATCGAGCAGAGCGCGCGCCTGTGTGAAGATCCACGGCTGGCCGAATGAGCCGCGCGCGACCATGACGGCATCACAGCCTGTCTCCCGATGCATTCTGAAGGCATCCTCGGCCGTCTTGACGTCGCCGTTGCCGATCACCGGAATGTCGAGTGCATCGGCGACAGCGGCGATGTCCTCCCAGCGTGCGGAGCCGGTATACATCTGCGCGCGCGTGCGCGGGTGAAGGGCCAGTGCGCGCGCGCCGGCGTCCTGGCAGCGAAGCGCTATCCCCACGGGATCGCGCAGCTCCTCGTTCCAGCCGCTGCGGATCTTCACGGTGACCGGGAGGTGCGTGCTTCCGATCACGGCGCGAATGACCTGCGTGACGAGTGCCGGATCCCTGAGGCATCCGGACCCGCCGTTCCGGCTGACGACCTTCTTTACGGGGCAGCCGAAGTTGATGTCGATGAACTCCGGAGCAAACACGTCGGTGACAAGTGCGGCTGCCTCGCCCATCGCCGCCGGATCCGCCCCGAAGATCTGCACACCGATTGGACGCTCGTCGGCGCCGAAGCGAAGCTTCTCCATGGTCGCTTCGTTCTCGCGACGGATCCCCTCCGCTGACAGGAACTCCGTGACCACGACGTCCGCTCCGAACCGGCGACAGATGCGCCGGAACGGTGACTCGGAGACGCCCGCCATCGGAGCCAGATACAGCGGTACCGCGAACTCGGTGTGGAAGGGGAAGCGCATGCGATGGAAGCTAACGCGGCTGCTAAACCCCTGCAACGTCACCATTTGACACCACTCCCCGCACCGGGTACCTTCGGTGGTTGCGCGCGCAGCGCGTGCCACTTAACGATGTACGAGGATCTCGATGGAATTGCGTGAATTCTTTTCGGAAGATGCGGTCAAGCTGGAGCTCGATGGCAACACCAAGGACGACATACTCAGGGAGATGATCGGGCTGCTCCAGCTCGACGAGAAGTCCGAAGGCATGCTTTACAAGATGCTGAAGCGACGCGAGAATCTCGGAAGCACGGGGATCGGGCGTGCGATCGCCATACCGCACTGCCGTTCGCTGGTCGTCAACAAGCTCAGGGTCGCCTTCGGCAGGAAGCCAGGCGGCGTCGATTTCCGCGCGATCGATGAGAAGCCGGTGAATTTCTTCTTCCTCATCGTCGCCCCGCCACTCGAGGTATCCAATCAATACCTGCCGGTGCTCGGGAAGATCGCCCAGTTCAGCAAGGAGCCCGACGTGCCGCAGCGCCTGCTCGACCTGAAGTCCCCCGTCGAGTTTCTCAGGCTCCTGGAGGAAAAGAACGTCTAGTCATTCCCACTCGATCGTTGCCGGCGGCTTCGAGCTCACGTCGTACACGACGCGGTTGACGCCCGGCACCTCGTTGATGATGCGGCTCGAGATTCGCGCCAGCACGTCGTGCGGAAAGGGGAACCAGTCGGCGGTCATCCCGTCGGTGCTCGTCACTGCGCGCAACGCCACGACGTTGTCGTAGGTTCGGCCGTCTCCCATCACTCCGACGCTCCGGATCGGAAGAAAGACCGCGAACGCCTGCCAGATCTCATCGTAGAGCCCGGCCTCGCGAATCTCCTCGAGGTAGATCGCGTCGGCCTTGCGAAGCGTCCCGAGCGCCGCGGGCGTGACCTCGCCGAGGACGCGAATCGCCAGTCCGGGACCCGGGAACGGGTGGCGGCCAACCATCTCTTCGGGCAAGCCGAGCTCGCGTCCGACATTCCTCACCTCGTCCTTGAACAGCTCGCGCAGCGGCTCGATGAGCTTGAACGCCATCCCGGGCTTGAGCCCGCCGACGTTGTGGTGGGTCTTGATCGTCACCGACGGCCCGCCGAGCGGCGAGGCCGACTCGATGACATCGGGATAGAGAGTTCCCTGGACGAGAAAGTGGACGTCGTCGCCGACATCCTTCGCTGCTTCCTCGAAGACGTCGATGAAGGTGTGACCGATCGCCGTCCGCTTTAGCTCGGGATCCGAGACGCCGGCGAGCGCCTTCACGAATCGCTCCGAGGCATCGATCGTGACGAGGTCGATGCCGAGGTTCGCGCGGAAGGTCCGCTCGACCTGTTCACGCTCGTGCAGCCGGAGCAGTCCGGTGTCGACGAAGATGCACGTGAGCTGGGTGCCCAGCGCGCGATGCACCAGGGCCGCTGCGACCGCGGAGTCGACACCCCCCGAGAGGGCGCAGATCACGCGGGACTTGCCTGAGGTAGCACGAATTCGATCCACCGACTGGCCGACGAACGCACCGGGAGTCCAGCTCGGCTCGGCTTTGCATACGTTGAACAGGAAGTTCGAGATCAGCTCGCTCCCACGCGGAGTATGTGCCACCTCCGGATGGAACTGCAGCCCGTATATTGGTCGCTCGCGATGCCGGATCGCCGCGATCGGGGAGTTGGCGCTGTGTCCCACCACCTCGTAGCCGGCAGGCGGCCGCTCCACGTAGTCGCCGTGGCTCATCCAGACCGTCATTCCCTCCCCCGCGGCAAAGCCATCGAACAGCCCTGCCGGCTCATCGATGATCAGCTCGGCACGTCCGTACTCGCGCCGCGATGCAGGCTTCACGTCGCCGCCCTCGAGGTGGACGATGATGTTCATTCCGTAGCAGATGCCGAGAATCGGCGCGATGTCGAGCAGCCGTCGATCGGCCGTCGGAACGTTGTCGCCGTATATCGAAGCCGGACCTCCGCTGAGGATGATCCCCGTCGGATTCCACTGGCGAACGAAGTCGAGAGAGACGGTCGGCGGATGGATCTCGGAATAGACCCGCGCCTCGCGGACGCGACGGGCTATCAGCTGCGTGAATTGCGAGCCGTAATCGAGAATGAGTATACGGTGCGTCATTTCAGAGGAGCATGGGATCGACGGCGAGGGACGCGGCGCGCGGCAACTGCGCCAAAGGGCACCTCGTCAGCGCGTCCATTCGGCCGGATCGAGCTTGATGAACTCGACGCGTTTCGTCTGGAGGTCGAGCAGGGCGGCTGACGGCGCACCGTACAGCCAACCGCAGCCTTCGCCGGGGTTCACCATTAGCGCGTCGCCACGCGTTTTCATTTCCTGGGTGTGCGAGCAGCCGTGGATGATGATGCCGTGGGCATGTACGGAGAGCCGCCCCACCTCACCGACATCGTGCACCAGGAGGATACGCTGCCCGCCGACGTCGACGCTGTGCGGGGACTCGTACAGCTCCGTGCCCACACCCTTCGCGGCGTACGCGCGAAGTCCTTCCCGGTCGCCGTCATTGCGGCCGAACACGCCTGCAAGCGGAATGTTTGCGTCCTGGATCGGCCCGAGTGCGAACGGCGATGAATAGTCGCCGACATGCAGGATCATCCCTGCGCCGGCCTCGACCATGCGCTTGACCAATTCCGCTATGGCGGGAAGCCGGTCATGAGTGTCACCCAGCAGTCCTACGAGCATCAGCCCTGCCTCCACTCCGGCAGGAGTCGCTCCTGCCGTATGAGGTCGGTGTACGACTCGCGGACCGATATGACGGCGAACCGGTCTCCGTCGACCAGTACTTCCGCGGCGCGCGGCCTGGAATTGTAGTTGGAAGCCATCGAATACCCATAGGCGCCGGCGCTGTGGACGACCATGAGATCTCCGTGCTCGACCGAGTCCACCTCGCGGTCGAGCGCCAGGAAGTCCCCGCTCTCGCAGACCGGACCCACTACATCGGCGACCTGCGTCCCACCCCGCGGCGCCACCGCCTCGATGCGGTGAAAGGCGCTGTAGTGCGACGGGCGAAGCAGGTCGTTCATCCCGGCGTCGACGACGACGTAGTTCTTTCCCCCGCTGTGCTTGAAGTCGATGACCGACATCAGCAGCGCGCCGGCGTTTCCCACGAGGAACCTCCCCGGCTCGACGATCAGCTCGAATCCGCCCTGCGTCGCGGCGTCTCCGACCGTCTGCGCGAATCGCTCGACGTTCGCGGCCTCCTCCTCGTCGTAGGTCACGGCCAGACCTCCGCCTACGTCGAGATACCGCAGGTCCGTGGCGCCGGACTCCCTCAACGAGGCACCCAACAGCAGCAGCCTCTCGACGCCCCTGCGATACGGATCCACGACCTGGATCTGCGACCCGATGTGCATGTCGAGGCCGAGCAGGGCGATGCCGGGAAGCTTCAGCGCGAGTCTCCCCACCTCGAGGGCGCTGTCGTGGGGAATACCGAACTTGTCGCCGCGTCCGCCGGTGCGGGTGTAGCGATGCGGCGTATCGACAGCAACCTCCGGATTGACGCGCAGCGCAACGGGCGCGATCGCACCGCGCGCGTGCGCTTGCTCCGAGAGACGGCGCAGCTCGCCCTCGCTTTCCACGTTGATGAGCTTCACGCCGGCGTCCAGCGCTGCCCGCAGCTCGTCGGTCGTCTTGCCGACGCCGCTGAACACGATGTCCGCACCCGCGAACCCCGCCTGCAATGCCCGGAACAGCTCTCCGCCCGACACTATGTCAACGCCGGCACCCAGCTCCCGCAGCAGCGCCAGCAGCGCGAGGTTGGAGTTCGCCTTCACGCTGTAATGGATCCTGTGGGCGAATGGATTCAGGGCTTCGCGCAACCGCGCGTATTGCCTTCGGATCTCGGACGCGCTGTAGACGAAGGTTGGCGTGCCGACGATCCTGGCGATCGCCGCGAGGTCGGTATCCTCGCAACGAAGCGTACCACCGGACCGGTGGAAACCGGGCGACAGCGCCGCCGGCTCCGTCTTCCCGAGGACGCTCAATATGCCTTCGCCCACACAGCCTCGGCCTGGGCCGGGCGTCCGCAATGCATGCACCTCGTGGGCGCCTCGGCAGAGCGGAACTCCTCGTCGGGGAGGACTCGAATCGTGGCCTTCGTGTCATCCTTGATCTGGGTCTCGCACGAGCCATCGCCGCACCATCCGGCATACACGAAGCCGCCGTCGCCGTTCATCACCTCACGAAACCTGTCGTAGGTGATCTCTCCACGGAGGCTGTGGGCCTCGCGCCGCTCCCGCGCGGCGACGAGCATGTCGTGCTGAATCGTTTCCAGCAGCTTCGCTATGTCCTCGCCGAGCGTGTCCATGGCGGCCGGGCGCTTCTCCCTCGTGTCGCGCCGAACGAGGACCGCCTGCGACTTGTCGAGATCGCGGGGACCCAGCTCCACTCGAACCGGCACGCCCCGCAGCTCCCACTCGAAGTACTTTGCGCCCGGCTTGATCCCCTCGCGGACATCGACATGGATGCGAAGCGGGTTGGACTTCCGCTGCTCCGACTCGCCCAGCGACCTGCTGATCCGCTGCGCCGCATCGAAGACGCGCCCGCGCTCCTCGTCCGTCTTCCAGATGGGAACGATCACCACTTCGGTCGGAGCGAGCATGGGGGGGACGCGAAGTCCCGTATCATCGCCGTGTGTCATCACGAGCCCGCCGATCATCCTCGTGGACACCCCCCAGCTGGTATTCCACGCGAACTCCGTCCCGCCGCTCTCCGTCTGAAACTTGAGGTCGAAAGCCCTGGCGAAGTTCTGGCCGAGGTTGTGGGAAGTGCCCGCCTGGAGCGCCTTGTTGTCCTGCATCATCGCTTCGCAGGAGTATGTGCGAAGGGCTCCGGCGAAGCGTTCCGCGTCGGTCTTCCGGCCGGTGATGACGGGCATCGCCATCCAGCCCTCCATGAAGTCGCGATAGATGCCCAGCATCCGCCGTGCTTCCTCCTCGGCTTCATCGTGTGTCGCGTGCGCCGTATGCCCTTCCTGCCAGAGGAACTCGAGAGTGCGCAGGAACAGGCGCGTTCGCATCTCCCAGCGGACGACGTTGGCCCACTGGTTGATGAGCAGGGGCAGGTCGCGATAGCTCTGCACCCACTTGGCGAACATCGCATAGATGATGGTCTCGGACGTGGGCCGGACGATGAGCGGCTCCTCGAGCTTCTTGCCGCCACCGTGCGTCACCACCGCCGTCTCGGGAGCGAATCCCTCTACGTGCTGGGCCTCCTTCTTCAGGAACGACTCGGGGATGAACAGCGGAAAGTAGGCATTCCGATGACCCGTCGCCTTGAACATGTCATCCAGGGCGCGCTGCATCCGCTCCCAGATCCCGTACCCGTCCGGGCGGATGACCATGCACCCGCGCACGGGCGAGTAGTCGGCGAGCTCCGCGCGCAATACCACCTCGTTGTACCACGCGCTGAAGTCCTGTGCCCGGGGAGTCAGCTTCTTGTCGTCGGCCATGATCTTTCGTGAAGTGCGCCAGTGCGCGCGAAGGGTGTGAACAGCGGAGAAAGCAGGCTCACCTGGCGCCGGACATCACGCTTCGGCGAGCCATTGATCGAGCTGAACGGGCGACTCGGTTCCGTCGGCGAGCGTGCGGACGGTCGCGGCTCCACTCGACAGCTGGGACCGTCGAACGAGAACAGCCTGTCGTGCACCCGCCGCGGAAGCCGTCTTCAACTGCCGACTGAGCGTCTGTGCGCGCAAGGCGTACTCGACACTCCTGCCGCGCTTGCGGAGCGCCGCGGCGATCCGCATCACCTCCTCGAGCACGCTCTCGTCTTCTCCGGCGATCCAGTAGTCGATCGCCGGCGCCCCGGAAGGCATGAGGCCCCTGTCGCGCAGGAGCTCGGCGAGCACCACGTCGCCCATGCCGAAGCCGAGCGCCGGCAAGTCGACGCCGCCGAGCGACTTGAGCAGCGTATCGTAACGGCCGCCGCCACAGATCGCCCGGAACTGCCCGCGAGCATCGAACAACTCGAACACGATCCCCGTATAGTAAGCGAGCCCGCGCACGATCGAGAGGTCGAAGCTCACCCACTCCCCGACGCCGAGCGCGGCAAGATGCCCCAGGTATTGCTCGAGCCGGTCGAAATGCTCCGCGAGCTCGGACGTGTCGCCCGCTCGATCCCGGAGCGCAGCGAGGCTCGACGTTCCGAGGAGCTCGAACAGCCGGGCGGACGCCGCCTGGTCCACTCCCGCCTCCGAAAGACGGCGCTCGAGCTGCTCGCGAGGCTCGCGCTCGAGCTTGTCGACGACGGCGTAAACCGCCTGGTGATGATCGGCAGAGATGCCGGCGTGCAGAAGCAGCGCCTGAAGCAGCCGGCGGTCGGACACCCGCGCGGTAACGTCGTTCGATGTGAGTCCCAGCCCCCGCATGATGTCGACGGCAACCGCGAGGAGCTCGGCATCCGCGGTCACGTCCGCTTCGCCGACGATGTCGACGTTCAGCTGAAAGTGCTCGCGAAGGCGACCGCGCTGCTGACGCTCGTAGCGAAAGAGCTGCGGAGTCGAGAACCAGCGCACCGGCTTGCGCAGCGCATTGGCGCGCGCAGCGACCATGCGCGCGAACGTCGGCGTCATCTCCGGGCGAAGCGCGACCTCCCGACCACCCTTGTCGGTGAAGTTGTAGAGCTGGCCCACGATCTCATCGCCGCTCTTGCGGGTGTAGAGGTCCAGGGGCTCGAGCGGAGGTCCGTCGTACTCGACGAAAGCGTAGCGGCGTGCGACGTCTCGCCAGACGCCGATGATGTGCGACCGCTCCGCCAACTCCGCCGGATAGAAGTCGCGGAATCCTGGTAACGCCCCCTGTGACATCAGCCGAATCTACCCGCCGTGCGGAGTGACCTGCAAGCGCGCCATCACATCGCCGACGGTATGGAAGGAGCCGGTGATGAGAATCGTCTTGCCGGTCTCCCCCGCTCGGGCGATCGCCGCATCGAAGTCCGGCACCAGCTCGGCGCTCCAGCCGGCCGCGCGCGCGTGTGCCAGAGCTTCGGCGGGATCCCACAGGCGGCTCGCGGGTGCCGTCGGTGCCACGCTCAGGACGAAATGATCCACCACTGGCGCAAGGGCCGCCAGCATCCCTCGCCAGTCCTTGTCCGCCAGCACCGTTACCAGCGCGGTAACAGGGGAGGGCGCCGACACCGACCGAAGCGTGGTGGCGAGGACCTCCGCACCAGCCGGGTTGTGCGCCACGTCGAAGATGAACCGCCCATGGCGCTGAAAACGTCCGGCGAGGGATACGCGAGCAAGCGCCTCTTTCACCCGCTCGTTGGAAACCGAGTAGCTGGCGCCCCCCGCATCCAGCATCGCGATCGCGGTGGCGGCATTGGCGGCCTGGTGACGGCCGATCAGCGGAGTGCGAAGGCTGATCGGCTCGGAATCTCCCGCCCTGACGCACCGGAAGTGAGTTCCATGCGCGTCGACGGTGATCTCCCGGATCGCCATGGTGGTCGCGACCTGTACGACCGGCGCCGAGCCGGCCGCCAGCGCGTGCTCACCGAGCCATCCCGCGATGCCGGGGTCGGGCTCGCCAATCACGGCCGCCGCGCCTCGCTTGAAGATGCCGGCCTTCTCCCTGGCAATCCCCTCCAATGTGCCGCCGAGGAGATCGGTATGGTCTATGCCGATCATCGTCACTCCGGCGACCCGCGGAACGACGACGTTGGTGGCGTCGAGTCGGCCGCCGAGCCCGGTCTCGACCACGGCGGCCTGCACCCCTGCCTGGGCAAAGAGGTCGAACGCCATAGCCGTGGTGGCCTCGAAGAAAGTCGCGCCGATCTTCTCGATGGCCGGTGTCCACCGCTCGATGAACTCGACGATGGCCTCGGGGTCGACGGGCGTGCCGTCGATCAGCACTCGCTCCCGGAAGTCGACCAGATGGGGCGATGTATACCTTCCGATGCGCCCTCCACGTGCGCGAAGGAGCGCGTCGAGCGTGGCGGCAACGCTGCCCTTGCCGTTCGTGCCCGCTATGTGAAAGGAGTCGAATCGCCGGTGCGGATCACCGAGCAGTGCGAGCAGATCGGAGGTGCGTTCGAGCCCCAGTCTGGATTCACCCGTGGTCCGGGCGAAGAGATAGTCGAGCGCCTGGCGGTAATCCCTCAGGGTGTTATGCCCACCCCGTGGCGGCAGGGCGCCCGCTCATGTGGCGCAGGAGCTGGCCAACGGTCTGCTTCAGGAGTCGCCGGTGCACGACCGCGTCCAGCATCCCGTGATCCAGCAGGAACTCGGATGTCTGGAACCCGTCCGGAAGATCCTGGCCGATCGTCTGCTTGATGACGCGCGGGCCCGCGAAGCCGACCACGGCACCCGGCTCCGCGATGATGGCATCGCCGAGCATGGCGTAGCTCGCGCTGACGCCGCCAGTGGTTGGGTTGGTGAGGATCGAGACGTACGGCACGCGGCGTTCGGCCAGCTGTGCCAGCATCGCCGAGACCTTCGCCATCTGCATCAGGGAGAGAACTCCCTCCTGCATGCGGGCGCCACCGGACGCGGAGATGATGATGAGGGGAAACTTCCGCTCCAGCGACTGCTGGCCGAGCCTCGTGATCTTCTCGCCGACGACCGATCCCATCGACCCGCCCATGAAGGCGAAATCCATGGCGGCGAGGTTCACGGGCATCTCGCCCAGAATGCCGGTCATCGTGACGACGGCGTCCGCATCGCCGGCGTTGGCGAGTGCCTTCTTCAGCCTGGCGGGATACTCCGGGAAGCCGAGCGGATCGGTCGATCGCACGTCGACGTCGACTTCTTCCGCGCTGCCTTCATCCAGCAGAATGGCAATGTAGTCGGTCGCGCGGATCCTGCGATGAAAGTCGCAGGATGGACAAACGTTGAGATTCCGAACGAACTTCTCGCGGATGTCGGTATGACCGCACGCTTCGCATTTTTCCCATGCGTCGGCGGGAATCTCGAGCCGCTCGCGCCGCGGCTGACGCGGCTTCTTTTCCTTCCGGAACCAGGCCATTCGGGAAATGTGGACTGGCCGCGGGGGACGGGCAAGAGAGCGGGCTGAATCCCCGCTATTCCATGGCGCAGTCTACCCCTGCGCGCGATGCCCTGGCGCGTCAGAGTGCCAGTGCGTCTGCGCGGCCGCGCCCTTCGCTCGATATTCGAAGGAGAATCCCGACAGTGAGCCAGCTCGCCAGCATGAACGATCCGCCGTAGCTGAAGAACGGAAGGGGGATGCCCGTGACCGGCATCAGGCTGAGCGTCATGCCGACATTGACGAGCACGTGGACGAACCAGCTGGCCGTGAGTCCGAAGGCGACGAGTCCGCTGAAGGAGTCGTTGGAGCGGGCGGCAATTCTCGTAGTTCGCAGGAAGAGCACGAGGAAGAGCGTCAGCACGATGCTCACGCCGATGAACCCGAGCTCCTCGCCGGTCACTGCATGAATGAAATCGGTGTGCTGCGCCGGAAGATATCCAAGACGCTTCTGCGAGCCATCGGTGAATCCCTGGCCGAACCACCCGCCGGACCCGATCGCCGTCTGCGACTGAAGGACGTGGTACGCCGAGCCGCGCGGGTCGGCCGCAGGGTCCAGGAAGGTCAGCAGCCGTTTCTGCTGATATGGCGACAGCCGGTTCCAGAGAGTGGGCGCCAGAATCCCCATCACGACGTTCGAGATGACGAGCGCGACGCCCTCGACCAGGTAGGGCCGGTAGTAGAGAATCAGCGCGAGCAGCAGGAGGAACCAGCCGCCCCAGAGCTTCTCGCTCGAGGCAAGCAGGAGGCTGATCCCCGGGCTCGCCACCAGCAGCAGGAGGGGCCACGACACGCCCGCCCAGTAGAGCATTGCGAAGAAGATTCCGATGAACGCGATGCCGGTGCCCAGGTCCGGCTGGCGCATGATCAGAACCCAGGGGATCAGCACGATCACGGCGGGCTGCCAAAGCTCGATCAGCGACCGCGGCGCCTCCCTCCTCGCCGCGAGCGTTCGGGCCAGCATCAGCACGACGGTGATCTTCGCGAACTCGGCCGGCTGGAGCCGGAACCCGCCGATCCCGATCCAGCTCTTCGTGCTCGCCGCGGTGCCCGCACCCGTTCCGACTATGAGCGTCGCTACCAGCAGGACGATCGTCAACAGGTACATCGGAACCGTCACCCAGTCGAGGACGCGCACCGATGCACGGCTGATGAGCATCATCGCCGTGAGCCCGAGAATCAGCCAGACGAACTGCTTCCTGTACGCGGTCGCGACCGCAGTCGGCGCATCGGTCTGACCGGCGGAGTACACCATCGCGAGGCCGAACAGCGAAAGCAGCAGCGCGAGGAGGACGAGGTGATAGTCCGTGACGTGGCGCCGAATCATCAGCCCTCGGTCCCCATGTACTGGACGGTCGCCTGCTTGAGGTAGTACTCGATCGCGGCCTTCGCTGCCCGCGCGGCGTTGTATCCGTGCGTCCGGTTCGCGAGCATCACCGACACGAGAATCTTCGGATCATCCGCGGGTGCGAAGCCAACGAACCACGAATGATCGGGGAGCGGATACGGCATCTGCGCCGTTCCAGTCTTTCCGGCGAGTACCGTCCCGCGGATCGCCGCGCTGCCGGCCGTTCCCGTTGCCGAAACGACGCCGGCCAGCGCATTGCGCAGGCCCATCATCTGCTCGGCGTTCAGCTGGAAGATCTGCTGGCGCTCGATGCGCCCCTTCACGATCTCCGGCTTCACGGCCAGACCACCGTTCGTCAACGCGGAAAAGAAGCGAGCCATCGTCGCGACCGTCTGATCGTTTTCGCCCTGGCCTATGGAAAGGCTGAGTATGACAGCCTCGGTCCACCCGCGCGCCCCGTAGAGCTTGTTGAAATACTCGCGGTTGGCGGGCCATTGCGGGGCCGATTCCCCGGGCAGGTCGATCCCCGTCCGCTCACGAAAGCCGAGCGCGGTGGCGCCGTCCAGCAGCCGCGTGAGCCCGATGCGGATTCCGAGCTGGTAGAAGTACGTGTCGCAGGAAACCTCGATTGCACGGGCGAGCGTGACATCGCCGTGACCAAGCGGCTCCCAGCACTTGAAGTAGCGGTTGCCGTACTGGAAGCCGCCGCGACAGGGCTCGGGCATCCTGTCGGTGAGTTTGACGACGTTGTTCTGAATGCCGATGATGGACGTCGCCAGCTTGAAGGTTGACGCAGGCGGATAGCGGCCCTGGACGACCTTGTTGTACAGCGGCTTGTCGGGGTCGGAGCTCAGCTCGTTGTAGCGCTCATCCGATAGTCGCCCGATGAACCAGTTCGGGTCGAAGCTCGGCGCACTGTGAAGTGCGAGAACCTCCCCTGTGCGCGGTTCCATCGCGATCATTCCCCCCACGAGGGAGTCGCCGAAGACGTGGTCGGCGATGTACAGCTGCAGGGGAAGGTCGATGTTCGTGTGAAGGTCCGGCGCTGCTTCCGGAGGCAGATCCTGGCGGTTCCCCGCACCGCGACGCACCTCTCGTCCGCGCGCGTCATACTCAACGAAGCGCGTCCCTTCGCGCCCGCGGAGCAGCTTCTCGTACTGATTCTCGAGCCCGATCACACCGATCTGCTGCCCGGGCTCGTACTCGGCGAATTGCGGAGATGCGAGCTGGCCCTCGGTGATCTCGCGCGTGTAGCCGACGAACGCCGCGACGGCCGCGCCGTGGGGATACGACCGCTTCGGAGCCGACTGGATGATGAGGCCCGGGAAGTCGACCGCATGCTCCTCGAGAACCGAGATCACGGCGAAGTCGGCATCCGAAAGGATCACGGTGGGACGCGTTGGATCGCGCCGGTACTTCCTGATCACTTCCTCGATCTGAGCCGGTCGCAGGGCGACGGTTTGGCTGAGCCGCTGGAGCGTCGCACGAAGCGAGTCGACGCTCTGGCCGAGAATCGAGACCGAGTATCCGGGCACGTTCTCGGCGATCACCGCACCGTGCCGGTCGCGAATAATCCCGCGCGGCGCGGGCAGGGGCACCTCGCGCAGACGATTCTGCTCGGACTTCAGGGCGAAGCGCGTGTGCTGAAGCACCTGCGTCCTGAAGAACGCTCCCATCAGGAAAAGGAACGTTCCAATGACAATGAATGAGGCGATCCGGGCACGCCGGGCTACTTCGTTCGGGTGGAAGCTCATGCGCGGTTTGACTCCAGGACCGGGCGCAGGAGGATCAGGATGACGACGCCCGCGATAGCGGTGTTCGCGGCGGCGAGGGGTGACCAGAGGAGCAACTGCGTCAGCATGTCACCGGACTCGAGTCGCCGCTCGCCCACGACCATGACTATATCGAATATCCACTTGCCCACAAAGAAGAAGAAGCCATTGAGGGCGAGGTTGTCCGCGAAAAAGATTGCCTTGAGCCAGGATGCGGCGAACGCGATCGCTGCCATGGCGAGCGCTCCCGCGCCCATCGACTCACTGTTGAGCGAATCGGTCACGAGGCCAAGGCCGAATCCCAGGAGCGCGGCCGTTCCGGGACGCACCCGAACTGCGGCGAGCAGGATTGCAATGACGAGGAAATCGATGGGTGCCCGCCAACCCAGCAGTGGCCGCAGCGCATAGTGCAGGACGACCAGCAAGCCGAATATGAGGGCGCCGCGGAGGACACCGAGTCCGGTCACACGCCCGACTTCATTGGGGCGTGCTCATGATGGCGCCAGCCCTCGCTCGGGTGCGACGGGGGGAGGCGTCACTGGCGGCGATACCGGTGGAATGACCGGAGGGCTTACCGGCGGAGGCGGAGGTGGAGTCGTAACGACGGTATCGGAACGGGCCGGCATCGGCACGGCGACTGGCGGCGGCGTGGCGGCTGTATCGGT
>JBGTMW010000646.1:0-3410 GCA_041743365.1 Gemmatimonadaceae bacterium | reverse complement strand
CGAGACCTGCTGCCATGGGCCGTCGCGCTCATCGCTCTCTGCGCGCTCATCGCCCTCGTCGCCGGCCAGCGGGTCGCGGCCTCCCGTGGGTCATCGCTCGCCGGACCCGTGAACGCCCTGCCGCAGGCCGGGCTCGACTTCCCTGCACCCGGACAGGCGGGCGGGCGCGCACCCGACATCTCGGGGATGAGCCCGCGAGAGCGGGCCACACGGCTCTACGACCGTATCATGGCGCTGCACGAGCAGGGCAAGACCGACAGCGTACAGTTCATGGCGCTGAACATGTTCGTCCCGCAGCTCCGGAGCATGGAGCCGCTCGATGCCCATCTCCGCTACGACCTCGGAAGGGTTGGGGAAGTGGCCGGAACAGTGGATGTCGCCATGGCGCAGGCCGACACCATTCTCGCCTCCCAGCCCAACCACCTCCTCGGCCTGATCCTGGCCAGCCGTGCGGCCCGCATGAACGGCGACGAGATCGCGGCACGCGCCTTCGATCGGCGAGTCATTGCCGCCGCGCGCTCGGAGCGCGCAAGGCAACTGGAGGAATACACCGCTCACGCCGCCGACATCGACAGCGGCCTGGCTGAAGCCCGACGGAGCATCGAATGACACCCTCCTCCCAGCCCGGAGCCGGTCTCGCGAATCAGACGATTCGCGTCGCACACAGCCCCGATTCCGACGACGCGTTCATGTTCTACGCGCTCGCCACCGGTCGTGTCGATACGGAGGGGCTCACATACGTCCACGAGCTCCAGGACATCGAGACTCTCAACCAGCGGGCGATGAAGGGGGAGCTCGAGGTCACCGCCGTCTCGATTCACGCCTACGCGTATCTGTCCGATCGTTATGCCCTCCTTCCGCACGGTGCTTCGATCGGTGATCGGTACGGCCCGCGACTCGTCGCGCGCGAGCCAATGCAGCGCGCAGACGTTCGCAACAAGCGCGTCGCCATCCCGGGCCCGCTCACCAGCGCCTACCTGGCGCTCAAGCTCTACGAACCCGATTTCATCCCCGTTCCGACCCCCTTCGACCTGATCGAGGATGCCGTGATCGACGGCGACGTCGACCTCGGCCTGCTGATCCACGAGGGGCAGCTCACCTTCGCGGAGCGCGGGCTTCACATGGTTGCGGACATGGGCGAATGGTGGTTCAGCGAGACCGGGCTACCCCTCCCACTCGGCGGCAACGTCGTTAGGAAGGACCTTGGGCACGACTTGATCCTGAAGATTTCACGCCATCTTCGCGCCAGCATAGCGTATGGTTTAGAGCACCGAACACAGGCGCTTGATCACGCCATGCAGTATGCCCGCGGCCTGGATCGCTCGAAGGCCGACGCCTTCGTCGGCATGTACGTCAACGGATCTACACTCGACTACGGCGATCGCGGTCGAAGGGCCGTACACGAGTTTCTCGACCGGGGCGTTCGGTCCGGCGTTATAACAAAACCAGTCACCGTCGAGTTCGTGGACGGCTGATCAAGCCGGAACCTTCACGCCGACACATGGTTACAGCCGGTACGGTCAAGCGTCTTCTCGCAGACCCTTCCGCCCCGGCAATCCATGTCTGAGTTCTCCCGCGCCGCGACCCTTGCGCGCGCCCCGCAACCGCTAGATCCGCCAGCTAACGGCAAGCGCCTGCTCCTCGTCGATGACGAGGAGAACATCCGCACGCCCCTGAGCGCATTTCTCCGTTCGCGAGGTTACCACGTCCAGACGGCAGAATCCGGGGCTCGGGCGCTGGCGCTCCTGGGCGAGCAGAAGTTCATGCTGATGCTCTGCGACATCCGCATGCCCGGACTCACGGGTGTCGAGATCGTCCCGCACGCCGTCCGGGCCGATCCCGACCTGGCGATCGTGATGCTCACGGCCGTCAACGACGCTCCCACCGCGACCGAGGCCCTCTCTCAGGGTGCTCTCGACTACCTGATGAAGCCGGTGGAGCTCACGGACCTCGAAACAGCGGTCGAGAGAGCCCTCCACAAGCGCTCTCTCTCGATCGAACAGCGTCACATCGAGCGCGTGATCCGCGAGGAAGTCGCGCTCCGCACCACCGAGCTCGAGAACGAGAAGCTCGCCCTGCGCTCGCTGACGATCAACGTCGCCGAGACGCTGATCAATGCGATGGAGGCGAAGGACGTTTACCTGCGCGGGCACTCGCAGCGAGTCGCGGAGCTGGCCGCGTCGATGGCCGAGGAGCTGGGACTCGACGCCGATACCGTGGAGCACGTTCGCCTCGCCGGCCGCCTCCACGACGTCGGCAAGATCGGCATCAAGGAAGAGATCCTCAACAAGCCCGGCGCTCTCACGCCCGAGGAATTCGAGCACATCAAGAGCCACGTGCGAATCGGGATGGAGATTCTCTCCCCACTCCGCCATCTGGGCCTCGCCCTCCGCTTCGTCCAGGATCACCACGAGCACCACGACGGCAACGGCTACCCGAAGGGGCTCAAGGGTGACGCCATCTCGATCGGCGGCCGGATTCTCGTGGCCGCAGACGCCTTCGACGCGCTCACCTCGCGCCGCGCATACCGCGAGCCGATGAGCCAGGAGGACACGGTGGCGTACATGCGCCGGTTGGTCGGCACGCTCATGGATCCGGACGTGTTCAGGGCGCTGGAGAGCGTCGTCGCACGTCGCGGATCCCTGGTGTTCATCGACGAGGTGTTCTAGACATTCGTGTCGCCCGGTGGGAACGCGCGCTCCCCTCGCGCCCGGGGAATGCCGCCGAATCGCACATGGTGATCCCTTCTCCATGTGCGATTTGCCATCCCGGCCCCCGCCATCCTCGCGTTACTGTGATGAATACTCCTTGACGGATCGACGCGCTGCTTGTATCAGGGTGTCGTGTGAATCGATGTGCACGCGTCGTGCGCGAGCGCGACACGAGGCACGCGAAGTGCAGCGTGCCGGCGAAACCGATCGACCGCTGTGATCACTGCAGCAGGACAGCTCACGAGATGACAATTCATTCAGGAGGCAGGCATGCCGCGCGGTGACGAGTCGCTTGATCTCATGTTCTCCGATCGTGATGATGACGCGGAGGACCTTGGGTACGGCGGGGGCGGTGGCGGTGGCGGTGGCGCGTCGTACGACGACGACGATGAGGAGGACGGCGGCTGGGCGATAAACAAGGACCAGTCCGAGGACCTCTGGGACAGCGCCGACGACTCCGACGATGAGGAGGACACCGAGGAGGGCGCCCCCGAAGCCGAGACCGAGGAGGACGATACCGACGCCGGAATGTGGATGGTCCAGCTCGACGACCCCCAGGAGCACGTCGAAGACCCGATGGGCCTCCAGCGGCCGACCGATCGGGAGGAGGACGCCGACGCGGCGGACCTGGCCGACTCGCTCTCGGAGCTCCAGGAAGCGCGCCTGGTCTCCACCCCCGGCAGTCCGCGCGAGGTGCTC
>JBGTMW010000645.1:0-3722 GCA_041743365.1 Gemmatimonadaceae bacterium | reverse complement strand
ACGCCGCGACCGTCCGGGTGCTCGCAGCCGAGGGGTGGGAGGTGCACGCGCCGCGCGAGCCGCGCTGCTGCGGGGCGCTCATGTCGCACACCGGCGTGGAGGATGAGGCGCGCGAGCTCGCGCAGGCCACCATTGCCGCGTACGAAGGCTTCGACTACGTCATCGCGAACGTGGCGGGCTGTGGCTCGGCCAAGAAGGAGTATGGCCACCTGCTGGAGGATTCGCGCGCCGAGGCCTTTTCGGCGAAGGTGCGGGATGTGCATGAGATCCTGGCGGCGCACGAGCCGCGTGCCGAGCGCCGTCCGCTGCCCATGAAGGTTGCCTATCACGATGCATGTCACCTCGCCCACGCCCAGCAGGTTCGCGCACAGCCACGCGTGCTGCTGAAGGGCATACCTCAGCTCGAGCTCGTCGAGCCGGCGGAGTGGGAGCTCTGCTGTGGTTCCGCGGGGATCTACAATCTCACGCATCCCGAGGCAGCGGCTCAGCTCGGCCGTCGCAAGGCGGAGAATCTGCGCGCCACGGGCGCGCAGGCGATCGCGGCCGCCAATCCGGGGTGCTCACTCCAGATCGCCGCGTATCTCGACAAGCCGATTTATCACACGATGACGTTGCTCGACCACTCGATTCAGGGAACTCGCCCGTCAAGCTGACCGTAACCGCACCCGTGAAGGACCGTCTCACCCAGGTCCTCTCGGCCGGGGCCCTCGCGTTCGTTGAGGAGCTGCATGGCCGCTTTGGCGCGCGTCGCGCCGAGCTGCTGAAGGCGCGCGCGAGTCGCGGCGCACCAAAGGGATTCCTCGACGAGACACGCGAGATCCGCGAGGGCAACTGGCGCGTCGCTCCGCCGCGCAACGACTACATCGACCGACGCGTCGAGATCACCGGGCCGACCGACCGCAAGATGGTGATCAACGCGCTGAACTCCGGCGCGCGAGGCTTCATGGCCGACTTCGAGGATGCGAACTCGCCTACCTGGGAGAACCAGGCCGGAGGCCACGCCAACCTTGTCGATGCCATCGATGGCACCATCAGCTACTCGGCATCCGACGGCCGGAAGTACGAGCTGGCGCCGAAGATCGCGACGCTGCTGGTGCGCCCGCGCGGATGGCACCTGCCCGAGAAGCACATGACCGTCGGTGGGCAGCCGATCGCCGGCGCCTTCATGGACTTCGGGCTGCACGCCTTCCACAACGCGCGGAGGCTGCACGACAAGGGACGAGGACTCTATCTCTACCTGCCGAAGCTCGAGCATCACCTCGAGGCGCGGCTGTGGCACGACATCTTCGCCTTCACCGAGGATGCCCTCGGCGTCCCGAAGGGAACCATTCGCGCGACGGTACTGATCGAGACACTCCCCGCGGCCTTCCAGATGGAGGAGATCCTCCACGAGCTGCGCGACCACTCCTACGGGCTGAACGCCGGCCGCTGGGACTACATCTTCTCGATGATCAAGTGCTTCAAGGATCGGCCGGAGTTCGTGCTGCCCGACCGCCTCGAGGTGAAGATGACCGTGCCCTTCATGCGCGCGTACTCGGAGCTGCTGGTGAAGACCTGCCACGCGCGTGGCGCCTTCGCGATGGGGGGCATGGCCGCGCTCATCCCGTCGCGCAAGGATCCCGAGGCGAACGATCGCGCGATCGCCGCCGTTCGCGCCGACAAGAAGCGCGAGGCCGAAGCCGGCTTCGACGGCACATGGGTCGCGCACCCCGACGTGGTGAAGGTCGCGCAGGCGGAGTTCGACGCCGTCCTCGGCAAGAAGCCCAACCAGATCGACCGCCGACGCGACGAGGTGAAGGTCACCGCGCAGCAGATTCTCGACGCCGCCTCGACGCCTGGCGAGATCACCGAGAACGGCCTTCGCACCAACGTCAACGTCGGCTTCCAGTACATCTCCTACTGGCTGGGCGGCCGCGGCGCCGCGGGAATCAACAACCTGATGGAGGACGCCGCCACCGCCGAGATCTCACGTGCGCAGGTCTGGCACTGGATCCGTCACGGCAAGTTCACCCGTGACCACGTCTCGAAGGTACTCGACGAGGAGATGCAGCGCATCCACGCAGAGGTAGGCGACAAGGTCTGGGAGAAGGGACGCCCGGAGGAGACACGCGAGGTGTTCGAGAGAGTAGCGATGGCGGAGGACTTCCCGGAGTTCCTGACGCTGCCGGCGTACGAATACCTCGACTAGCGATGATCCGGCGTCAACGGCGTTTATGGCGTCAACGGCGTTCACGGCGTCAACGGTTAGAACAGAAGAGCGTCAGGGGTACGTCTGCAGTGTCGTTAAACGGTCAACGTCGTCAACGTCGTCAACGTCGTTAACCCGTGAACGCCGTTGACTGTATGACGAAGTCGCGGACGTACCCATGACGCCGTCCTGTTCTAACCGATGTCGCCGTAAACGACGTTGACGACGCTGACGACGTTCACGACGTTCACGACGTTCACGACGTTCACGACGTTCACGACGTTCACGACCTCACTCGGCTCGCATCGCCTCTACTGGTTCCACTCCTGCCGCTCTTCTCGCCGGCACGTAGCTGGCTAGTACTGCCGCCACCGCGAGCAGCACCGGAACCGAGATGAACGTCACCGCGTCCAGCGGTTCGACGTCGTACAGCATCGCCGTCATTAGTCGCGTGAGCAGGCCAGCTGCCACCACCCCTACCGCCACGCCCGCCACCGAAAGCCCCAGCCCGCCACGGACTACCATCCCCGCCACGTCCCCTGGCCGCGCGCCGAGAGCCATCCGGATGCCTATCTCGCGCGTGCGCTGTGCTACGAGATACGACACGACGCCGTAGATCCCCATCACCGCGAGCACCAGCGCCACCGCGCCGAATACACCCAGCAGGATGAAGCTGAAACGCCGCTCGCCAAGGGATCTGGCGAAGATCTCGTCGAGTGTGCGAAGGTTCGGCGGAATGCGCGGGTCCAGATCGCGAACCGCCGTGCGCGCAGCCTGCATCACCGGGGCGGGAGAGGCACCTCCGGTCATGACGTACGTCATCCGCGCCGACATCTGCGAGCGCTGCCTGTGATAGCCGTACAACGTCGGAACCGGATCGGCGTCGATTCCCTGCTCCCTGATGTCCCCGACGACTCCGACGATCGTGAACGCGCGAAGGTCGCCATCCATGTTGCCGAACTGAATGAACTTCCCGATCGGATCCTGGCCCGCCCAGCGCGTGCTGGCCAGCGATTCACTGATTACGGCCACGTGTGCACCATTCGGCAGGTCCGATGTCGAAAACGATCGACCACGGATGAGCGGAACGCCCATCGCGCGGAAGTAGTCCTCGCTGAGGACGCGGTACGCCGCCGACCCCGTGCGCTCGGGATCGCCCATGAGGGGCCTGGCGTCCTCGAAGCTCTTCACCTCCTCCGGATGCCGGAGGACGATGAAGGTGCCGTTCGGATACTGGCCGCCGAGCGGGAAGTCGCTCGTCGCGCCGACGATCTCCACCCCAGGTATGGCCCGAAGCCTCTCGGCAAGCGCGTCGTGGAACGTTGTGCGGCGCATTGCGTCGTCGTCTCCGGTGCGCGGAACCGTCACGCTCATCACCACCGCTCCGCTCGTGCGATAGCCGGGATCGATCGCCAGCAGCCGCAGGAAGCTGCGCCCGAGCAGGCCGGCGCCGATGAGGAGCACGACCGTAAGCGCGACCTGCGACACCACCAGCGCCGCTCGCGCCCGATTCCGCGCCCGGCCACCGCTCATG
>JBGTMW010000644.1:0-3931 GCA_041743365.1 Gemmatimonadaceae bacterium | reverse complement strand
GGTCGTCGAGCGTCCGGCTCCACCCCCCGCGCCGGTGGCCCCGCTGGAGATCGCGCTCGGCCGCCCGTCGGCCGGGAAGCTCCTCGTCCAGACGAACCGGCCCGCTTATGTGGCGATCTTCGAGATCATTCCGACGGAGGGTGTGACCCTGGTCCACCCGTCGACGCCGCGACAGGGTCGAATGGTGCTTTCGGGGCTGACGTGGGTTCCGGTGTGGTGGGAGCCGGAGCAGCCGGCTCGGCGCGTGGGCAATCGCGGTGCGGCACGTCCCCAGCGTTACATCTACGCGCTGGCATCCGACCGACCGCTCAATCTGCCGGAACGGGCGTTCGACCCCGCGTACCTTCGACAGGTACTCGGCCCGAGCGCCTTCAACGCCGCCAGCCCGCAGCCGACAATGCGCGCACTGTCGCGCCACTTCGCGCCGGCGGTCGCCTCGGGCCGGTGGGCTGAGGACCTACATGCGGTCGCCCCGGCAGGGAGCGCAACTCCCTCGCGAGTCGCGCGGATCTACTGTGCAGGGGGCACGATCTACGAGGTACCCGAAGAAATCGCCGGCCGGGCCTGGTGCCCGGTACCGGCTGCCACCACACCCCAGACCACAACCGGCCCGGTCGCCAGCGACCAGGCCGCTTCCGGACCTTCTCCCGCCGCTCCGGATTCAGTGGTTGATCAGAGCGGAAGACGGCTCGGTGGCCGTGCGGCCGGCGCGCTCGGACGTGCGGTCGGACTTCGCGACTCGACTCCCGGAGATGGAGCTCCGGCGAAGCCGGCGAGCGGTGCAACGCCGGATCGTCCGGGACGCCCCACGAACGTCGGCACCCCCGGCCGTCCCGTAAGGGCCGAACCGGACTCCTTGGCGAGAGGACGCGCCGAGAGAGAGCGCGTCGAGAGGGAGCGTGTCGAACGAGAGCGTGTCGAGAAGGAGCGTGTCGAGAAGGAGCGTGTCGAGAAGGAGCGTGTCGAGAAGGAGCGCGTCGAGAAGGAGCGCGTCGAGAAGGAGCGTGTCGAGAAGGAGCGCGTCGAGAAGGAGAACGCCGATCGTGCCCGTGCGGATGACGCAGCGAGGGCGAACGCGCAGAACGACAGAGAGAGAACCGAGAAGGACAAGGCCGAGAAGGACAAGGCCGAGAAGGACAAGGCCGAGAAGGACAAGGCCGAGAAGGACAAGGCCGAGAAGGACAAGGCTGAGAAGGACAAGGCCGAGAAGGAGCGGCCCGGCAACGCCAACCCGCCGGCCAATCCAGGGCGCGGAGTCGCGCTCGATCCCGAGCGACCGGATCGCCCCGTCCGAGAGAACGCTGGAAACAACGGCGCGAATCCCAACCCCGCGAAAGCCGAGAACCCGGCAAATGGCGGTCAGGCCGGAAAGGAAGCGAAAGCGGAACAGGCCGATGCCCCGCCGGCGCAGGCTGGCGCGCCGAAGTCCGACGCGAAGCCCGCTGCCGCCAGCCGCGGCGGGAGGGGTAATGCGAAAGCCTCAGCGAAGCCGGCAACCGACTCCACCGTGAAGGCCGATTCCACTGCGGCGTCCGACTCGACCATCAAGGCCAACGCCGGAAAGAAGGGAAAGGGCGGCGGCGCCGGTTAGGGCGAAGGCTCAGCGGAAAAAGCCGGCGTCTCCTGTGGCAGCGGTCGAGGTACTCTGCTCGCCCAGCTCACCAGGACGACGACGCTGTGCCGGAAGGACCGAAGGCGAAGAATGCCGCTCGCGACGCGATCGCAGGCGGGCATTCTTCGCTTTGCATCACGCTTGCGTCGCGGGATCGGCACGGTACCGACATCCCGCGATTCGACGCGACCGGCCGGCGCTACGGAGTGTGCGTGGGCTCGGGTTTCGCATTCTCCACGCGATCGGTGGAAGGGGTTCGCGACGTGCTCCCGCTCAGCACCTGGCCTATGTAAACGGCGCCGGCGCGCGGTGCGACCGCTCCGGTGCCATGGTGGATCTCCGCGTTCAGCTCGCCTCCTACCAGCAGCACCAGCATCGACAGGTACATCCAAGTCAGCAGCGCGATGACGCCGCCCACGGTCCCGTACGTCTTGCTGTAGGCGCCGAAGTTCACCACGTACAGCCGGAACAGGAGAGTGACGAGCACCCAGAGGAGAGTGGCCGCGATCGCTCCCACGAGGACCTGCCGGCGATCCTGGCGCATGTTCGGAAGGAAATAGTAGATCATCCAGGCGCTGCCAATGAGAAGCAGCAGCGTGATGGGATACTGGACGACTTTCCAGACCAGGATCGTTCCTTCACCGAGCCCGACCCGCGACCCGATCCACTCGATGATGCCCTGACCAGCGAGCATCGTCGCGGTGGCGGTGACCACCACGATCCCCGCCACCACGACGCTCGCCAGCGCGAGAAGCCGCTTCTTCCACCACTTCCTGCTCTCCGGAACGTCGTACGCGCGATTGAGCGCGTTTATCATTGCGTTGAAGATGTTGGACCCGGTCCACGCCGCGAGGACGGCGCCAAGCGAGATGAGTCCCGGGGCCCCTTCTGCGAGAACGACGTCCTGCACGACGCCGCGCACAAGATCCATGGCGTCGCCCGGGAGCGTGTCGCCCAGCTGGTCCATCACTCTGCCTATTATCGCCTGCTTGTCCCCGAGGATACCGAGAAGCGGAGCGGCGAAGAGAAAGAGCGGGAACAGGGAAAAGAAGAAGTAATACGCAGTCTGGGCGGCGAGCCCCATGACGTTGTCGTCCAGCACCTCCCTGCCTGTCGCCCGGAGGAGCGGTCCTACACGGTATCCCTTGATGATCATTGCAGCTCCCTGAGGATGCGCGACGTCCTCATGCGCGGGCAAGCTGCAGGCCAGCCTCAGCGGCGTGCGTGAATCAGCTCGAGCTGGCCGAGAGTTGCGCTGGCGCGAATACGGACCTTGCGGGGCGCGCTGTCCCAGTTCGCGGAGACGTACAGGTCCCCGGAACGCGTGAGCCCGGCCGCTTCGACGGATGCGAAAATGCGTCGCGCCTCGAGCTGCACGCCGACATCGGCGGGAACGTGAACCGTCACCACTCCCAGCGTGATGTCGAGGTCGATCTCCAGGTCCCTGGTCCATTCGCCCGTGAGGTGCAGCTCGGCGCCCGCTGCGCGCGCGCCCAACCGGATGCGCTTCGCACCGGCGTTTGCCAGGCGGGAAGCGGTGAGGCTCGCGGCACTCACATCGAGCTCCAGCGCTTCCATCTCGGCCTCGTTCGGCTCATGGAAATTGACACGAACCTCACTCGCGGATGAGCGAAGGGAGACGCGGCGCAGCGACATGCCACCCAGCTCGAGGTTTCCGGTCGCCACGTCCAGCCGCACGGCCATGTCCAGAGGCGTCGTGCGCGCGAGCTTCAGGACTGCATCGCCGGAGTTGCGGCCATCGCCGCCGACGCGCACATCGGAACGTGTCTGCGCTCCAACGGCGAGCACGCGCGTCGCCGAGTCGAAGGAGAGCAACGGACGTGCGCGGGTCGCGTCGTAGCGAAGGTGGAAGTCGTACAGGACCTCATCGCCCTCCGCGGCGGACGCCTCGAGCCGGCCGCGCGTGTAATCGACATTCACGGACACCGCGGCGGAATCGCGTCGTACTCCGGTCGCGTCGAGCGTTCGCCAGTTCTGGGCTTCCGCAACGTTGACCGCAATCCCGAGGATTGCGGCAATCACCGGAGCGAGAGGCTTCATCGTACCTTGCCCGACGTGACGACCGGTGTGGGCCGGCGTGCTGCTGCCACTCCGGAGACCGGCGTGGGCGTCTGCCAGCTCAGGTCATCCATCGCCACCGCCGGCTCGGCGCGAACGTCGGCACGCCTGGAGCCAACCCGTGAAAGAATGACGGCGCCGAACCCGGCCGTCACCGCGACCCAGGTCACCACGGCCGCAACCAGTCGAAGAATCGCCGCCGCGAGCGGGGACCAGACCACCGCTGCCGCGACGACCCAC
>JBGTMW010000643.1:0-3252 GCA_041743365.1 Gemmatimonadaceae bacterium | reverse complement strand
CGCCGCCGCTGCAATGGTGCGCAGGAACTCGCGGCGGTCGAGGGAGTCGGGCACGACGGTGTCCCGGCGCTCGACAATCCGACGGAAGGGAAGGCGGCTACTGCCTCGGCTACGCGTGCGGCGCCCAGCTCCTCTCGCCCGGCGCGTACGGCACGCACGGATCGAATCGCCCTGGCGACTCGACGTACCGCTGCGCCATCGTCACGCCAATCTCGGATGTGAAGTAGCCCAGCAGTGTCAGCTCCTTGATCATCCGGAAGTAGTGATTCGGCGCGTCCGCCGTGATGGCGGGCGCAGGATTGGCGTTGCCGGCGGGTGCGTTCTCCTGGCGCTGATCGGGCAGGAACGCATCGCCCTGCTTCTCCTCCTCCTTTCCGTCCCTCACCCGCCTCGCCCTGTCGCGCGAGTCGACGTACGACTTCTGCTCGCGGTCGAGCCGCTCGATCAGGGTGAGGCGCTGCTGCGGCGTGGCCTCCATGAAGGCGACGCCGGTGTCCTTGCGGCATTCCTCATCGACCTTGCTCATACCATCGCGGAAGATCGCCTGGTCGGCGGGAGCGTAGGTGTCGGTGACCATGAGTGCCATGAAGGCGCCCACCTTCGCGGCCTTGGCGCCGGGCGTAGTCGTCTCGGGCAGGATGGTGTCCGCGACCTCGTCGAGAAAGGCGATGTCGGCCGCACTGAACTCGCCGACTCCGTCGCTGGAGCCCGCACGCGACGAACCTCCCTCCCTCTCGCACGCGGTGATCAGCGTGCTTCCCCCGACAAGGCCGATGCCGCCGAGGATGGCGCTCACGCGCCGGATCGCCTCGCGGCGGTCGATCATCTCGCGTTCAGTCATCGAAGGATGCTCCCGTCAGAGGTTGCGGCGATTGAGCTCGTTCACGGCGTGGTCGGCCGCGCGCGCGGTGAGCGCCATGTAGGTGAGGGACGGATTCTGGCACGCGGCCGACGTCATGCACGAGCCGTCCGTCGCGAAGACGTTGGGTGCATCCCAGAGCTGGTTCCACTGATTGAGCACCGAGGTCTTCGGGTCGCGACCCATGCGAGCGGTTCCCATCTCGTGGATTCCCATGCCGGGGAAGTATTCGTTGTCGTACGTCTCGACCGACTTCACGCCGCACGCTTCGAGCATCTGGCCCATGTCGGCCGTCATGTCCCTCCGCATCAGGCGCTCGTTCTCTCCGGTTGCGCAGTCGATGCTGACCACGGGCAGACCCCACTTGTCCCGCTTCGCCTGGTC
The DNA here is from genome assembly GCA_041743365.1 of Gemmatimonadaceae bacterium. Taxonomy (GTDB): domain Bacteria; phylum Gemmatimonadota; class Gemmatimonadetes; order Gemmatimonadales; family Gemmatimonadaceae; genus JANPKQ01. Next base: position 2,009 of record JBGTMW010000643.1, on the reverse strand, counting down.
GAGCGTGAACCTGTTCGCGTGGTTCGGCATCATCTCACCGAACGCGGTCGCGCCGATCGTCCACTCGCCCGGCGTCGCCATCGCATCCTTGAACCCGCCACCCACGCCAAGCTCGCGCACGGCGCGCCACCAACCTTCGCGTCCCGCGCCTCCCTGATAGCCGAAGCCGCGCAGGTATTCGCGCTTTTCGCCGAACAGGTTCCGATACCGCGGGATGTAGAAGCCCGTGGGCCGGTGCCCGTAGAAGTACTTGTCCTCAAGTCCCTCGAGCTTCCCCTGGGCTCCGCACCGGAAGTGATGATCCATGAGGTTGTGCCCCAGCTCTCCGGAGCTGCTGCCGAGGCCACCCGGCCACACGTCGGTCGCCGACCGCATCAGCAGCCACGTGGAGTTGATCGTGGAGGCGCAGAGGAAGATGACGCGCGCAGTGAACTCGGTGGTCTCCTCAGTGACGGCATCGATCACGCGCACCCCGGTTGCGCGCCCGCGGTTGCGGTCGAAGAGGATCTCAGTCGCGATCGCGAACGGACGCAGCGTCATGCGCCCTGTCTTCGCAGCCGCCGGCAGCGTGGACGACTGCGTGCTGAAATACGCTCCATAGGGGCAGCCGAGCCAGCAGGCGTTGCGGTACTGACAGGCGCTGCGGCCCGGGAGCGCCTGCGTCAGGTTCGCCGTGCGGCCGGGAATCATGCGGCGCCGGCCGTTGTGAAGCTTCGCCAGCCGTGACGCGACGAGCTCCTCTCCGCAATTGAAGGGCATCGCCGGCTGGAACTGGCCGTCGGGAAGCTGCGGCATGCCCTCGCGCGAGCCGCAGATCCCCGCGTGCCGCTCTACGTGGTCGTACCAGGGTGCGATGTCCGCGTATCGGATCGGCCAGTCGACGGCCACTCCGTCGCGCGCGTTGGCCTCGAAGTCGAAGTCGCTCAGCCGGTAGCTCTGCCGTCCCCACATGAGCGACCGGCCGCCGACCTGGTATCCGCGATACCAGTCGAAGCGCTTGACCTCGGTGTACGGGTTGTCCTGGTCCGACGCCCAGAAGTCGAGGTTCTTCTCGTTCAGCGGGTAATCGCGCTTGAGGACGGGATACAGCTCCTCCATCGCCTTGGTGCGGCCGCCGCGGTGGGCATACTCCCACACGCCCTTGGTCGCGTTGACGTAATCCTTGATGTGCTCGACGTTCCGCCCGCGCTCCAGCACGAGGACCCGAAGTCCCTTCTCCGTGAGCTCCTTGGCGGCCCAGCCGCCGGAGATTCCGGAGCCCACAACGATCGCGTCGAATTCCTGAGACTGCACGGCTACCTCCCTTTCGTTGGCGACGACGCATGTTCCGCCGCGAGCGCCGTGGCGCGTGAGCGGGGCGGACCCCCCCACGCGAATATCGCACGATTTCCTAGCGATGGCGAGGTGATCGCACCCGCCACTCTGTCGTACGCAGCGGGGTCCGGGGATGCTGACCCTCAGGCGACGTCGCAACACCCGACCCTCCACCGGCATCACATCACGTACCCTGTCATGCGCATCGGGAGGAACGCCCAGGCCCTGCGCGTCCTCTCAGGAGCCGTCATCGCGCCCGAATACGTCGCGGCGGTTGGCTGCATTCAGCCCCGCCCTGTACCGAGGAGATGGAGTGATGCCACGACTGCAGGATGAGCTGCGAATCACGATGCGTGTCCTCGCGAAGGCCCGGGGCTTCACCGCCGCGGCGATCCTGACGCTTTCGCTCGGCATCGCCCTCGCCGCGTCCACCATGGCGGTCGTCAACGCCTATCTCATCCGGTCGCTTCCGTACCCGGCTGCCGACAGGCTCTATCGCGTCACCTACTCCCGCCCCGGTGAGGATCAACCAAGGGGGCTTTCGGGCCTTCCATGGGAGTCGATATCCGATGTCATCGAGCATCCCATCGCATGGGACCTCGACATGTTCTACCTCGCAGGTGGCGACCACGCCGAGGGTGCACCGGGCGCGTGGGTCACTCCCGGCTTCATGCAGGGGCTCGGCATCCGCGTCG
>JBGTMW010000642.1:0-3032 GCA_041743365.1 Gemmatimonadaceae bacterium | reverse complement strand
GAGACGACATACGTGAACGGCAGCACCCGCGTGACCATCTGGAGCGATCGCGGGAACGCGTCGATGGGCACGAAGAGTCCCGAAATGGCGATCATCGGGTACATGATGACGGCGGCGATTGGCTGAGCGAGGCGCGCCGTCGGGACGATGCTCGCGATCACGAACCCGATCGAAAGGATGCTCCACGTGCTGAGCAGCAGCGCGAGGGTGAACCCAGCCAGTGGGACGTCGGCGGGAATCGGGTAGTAGCGCTTGCCGGCCAATACCATCGCGATGAGCGTGAGGGCGGTGAGCAGCAGCTTGACGAGCACGTGAGCAGTGAGGATCGTCGCCGGGTGGAGCGGAGTGGCGCGGAGCCGCCTCAGGATGCCGCCCTCGCGGTAGATGGAGATGATCGTGATCAGCGAGAGCACCGCGCTCACGGAGATCAGAACCGCCACGAGCACCGGCAGGCCGACACGAGCGAAGTCCGCCGCCGCCGACGCCTGTGGCGCGCCGCGTCCGCCGAGCATCCGACCCAGCACGACGAACACCAGTACCGGTACGCCGATCGCTCCGATTGCTCCGAGCGGCTCACGCAAGAAGATTTTCGTTTCGAGCCAGGTCAGGTGGAGAAGGCCGCGCATCATCATCGGGAATCCCTAGTCGCGGATCGAGTGTCCGGTAAGCCTCAGAAACACATCCTCGAGCGTCGGCACCATCGTGCGGAACTCCGTGATGCGAATGCCATGCTCTGACAGGCACTGAATGACGTCGGTCGCGAAGTCGTCGCCCTGGCCCCGCAGGGTGAACTGCGACCCCTCGCGCGCCGCCGACTCCACGCGTGGCAGCGCGCGAAAGAGTTCCTCGGCGACAGGATCGTCCGTGGTCAGCACCACCGTCCGCTCGGGGCAGTGCCGCACGACGAGCGCGGCCGGTGAATCGATGTCGACGATCCGGCCCCGGTCGATTATCGCGACGCGGTCGCACAGGCGTTCCGCTTCTTCCATCAGGTGGGTCGTCAGGAATACCGTCTTGCCGCGCGCGCGGATGCCGCGCACCAGGTCCCAGATCGCGTGTCGCGCCTGCGGATCGAGCCCGGTGGTCAGCTCGTCGAGAAAAACGACCTCGGGATCGTTGATCAGCGCGAGGGCGATGAACAGACGCTGCTTCTGGCCCCCCGAAAGATTCATGAACCAGTCGTTGCGCTTGTCGGCCAGCCCGAGCTGCGCCAGAAGCTGGTCGCCGTCCACCGATCTGGGGTAGAGCGAGGCCCAGAGATGCACGGCTTCCCACACCTTGATCCTCTTTTGCAGCTGCGCCTGCTGGAGTTGCACGCCGATGCGCTCCTGCAGGCGATAGACATCGCGAACCGGATCGAGGCCAAGCACGGAAATCACGCCGCGATCAGGCGTGCGCACGCCTTCGACGCACTCCATCGTGGTCGTCTTGCCCGCGCCGTTGGGCCCGATGAGGCCGAAGATCTCGCCATCGTAGACGTCGAACGACACGTCCTCCACGGCGACGGTGGCGCCGTAGGTCTTTCGGACGCCGGCGACGCGAATGACGACCGGACGGGTCGACTGCGAGAGACCAGCCGGCGTGCCCCGATTGACGCCACCTGCCGCCGATTCCGTTTTAGGGACCTGTTTCAGGCTCATCTGGAAGAGTGCACGGGTGAGCGACCAGCCCGCCGATCCCGGAATGCTACGACGACGCGATCAACACCGCTCTCGCCGGCGCCCCGTCCAGCCCCTTCAGCCTTATCGGCAGGCAGATGAGGTGATACGAACCGGCCGGCACCTCCGCGAGCGCGAGCCCCTCGATGATCACCACCTTGGCCTCGAGCAGCGCGCGGTGCGTGCGATGATGCCCCGACCGGAACTGCTCGACCGATAGATAGTCCACCCCTACGAGCTCGACACCCAGGTTCACGAGATGCTCCGCGGCATCGGGCGCGACGTACGTGTAGTCCTTCACGAACTCCGGCTTGCGCTGGAGAATCCGCGAGTTTCTCGTCTTGAAGAGAACCCGCTTCGCACCCGCGAGGTCGTGGCGCCCGAGCTCAGCCCGGTCGATCGCCATGACGCTGTCGTCGATATCCACGACGATGCACGGTCCCATTAGCCGTTCGAGCGAAAGCTGGTCCACCGTCTGGCCATCGTCGAAGAAGTGCTTCGCGGCGTCGACGTGGGTCGCGGTGTGCGACCCGAAGGAGAGCGAGGAGACGTTCGCACCATCCCCGCGCGCGAGTGCCTGCTGGAGCTCGATGGCGATCGGCGGATTCCCGGCGTAGACCACGCCACCGGCAACGATGTCGAGCGAGATGTCGTAGATTCGTGGCATGGGCCTCGTGGGTTCGGTTCCGGAACCGGAATCTAGCGAGGCTCGGCTATGCCTGTCCGGAACCACTGAACCCATGCCTTCGCCAATGACGAGCCGCGCCGGAGTCGCGATCGACCGCGAGCGGATCGAGGTCACCGAGCGGATCATCCGCCCGCACATCCGTCGCACACCCGTGGTAGAGGTGGATGCGAAGGACTTCGGCCTCGCGCGCTCCGTACGGCTTACCCTCAAGCTCGAGCTGCTCCAGCACGCGGGCTCGTTCAAGACGCGCGGTGCGTTCGCCAACCTCCTGACGCGGCTCGTTCCGGAAGCTGGAGTCGTCGCGGCATCGGGGGGCAATCATGGCGCGGCAGTCGCCTTCGCCGCGAAACGGCTGGGGATTCCCGCCCGGATCTTCGTCCCCACGATCTCCTCGGCGGCGAAGGTCCAGCGCATTCGCGACTTCGGCGCCGAGCTCGTCGTTGGCGGCGATCGATACGACGATGCCCTTCAGGCGAGCATGCGCTGGGCGCAGTCATCCGGCGCAATGCAGGTGCACGCGTTCGATCAGGTCGAGACACTTCTGGGGCAGGGAAGCCTGGCCCTGGAGCTGGAGTCCCAGGCCAGCGATGTCGATACCGTGCTCGTCGCGGTCGGGGGCGGGGGGCTCATTGGCGGCATTGCGGCGTGGTTCGGTGGGGGGAGCGCCGCGGCCACGAGGGTGGTCG
>JBGTMW010000641.1:0-7428 GCA_041743365.1 Gemmatimonadaceae bacterium | reverse complement strand
GCGCGGGGCGATTCGTCGCCCCGCGCGCTGCGCATCCGCACCTCTCATCGATCGCATCTCTCACCGCGGCGGCCGGGTCCGCAACCGGTCGAATCCCCACCACCGCGGCGGTTCCGCCTTGTCAGTCGCGCGGCGGGCTGTCATCGCGACGGCGACCCCTCGTCGGCACGCTGAATGGTCAGCAGGTCGATTGTCTGCCGGATCGTGCCGTCTTCGAACGGCACGCGCGCACGGCGCGTCACGACCAGCCCGTGATTCGCGCAGGCATCCGGCAACGCGGGCGCTGCGACCCGACCAGGGTCCGCGATGATCGCTGCGCCACCGGGAGCGAGCGCGCGACCGAGCAGCGCCGCGATCAGGGGCGGGTACTGACGCTCGTACAGGACGTCGGATGCGACAATGAGGTCGAAAACCCCCAGATCGTCCGGGATCGATCGCCAGTCCAGTGCGCGCAGCACCGGCTCGAGCCCCGTGTTGCGCGCAACGTTCACTCCGGCAAAGAGCAGGGCATCCTCGTAGTAGTCGGTCGCGGCGACCTCGAAGCCCGCTTGTATCCCGGCCGTCGCCACGAGCCCGACCCCGCAGCCCAGCTCGAGCATCATCCGTCCGGCCCCATCCATTGCCGCGACATGGCGCGCAAGGATCAATGCCGAGGGCCAGAGCTCGGCCCAGTAGGGCAGTCGCTCATCCCGCTCGAAGTCGGCCTCGCTGATCAGCGCTTCCGAGCTTTCCGGCCGAATCAGCTCGATATGCCGCAATCCGATCTCCACACCGACCGTCACGATCCGGAAACGCCGGCCCAGGGCGCGTTCGCGCGCGCGGAGGCTAGAGCGCAAACGTCGTCGCGAGCTGTGCTTCCTCGACGATCGGAAGTGCGTGGAGGACTTCCCCGATCTCGCAGTGCGGACGGTCCTCGGGCACGATGAGCAGCGCGTTCGCACGCGACATCGACGTCAGGATCCCCGAGCCCTGCGGCCCGGTCAGCCGCGCATGCAGCGCGCCGGCCGCGCCCGGCGTCACGATCGCGCGCAGGAAGTGCATCAGCCGCGCACCGATCGACACGGGCTCATCGAGAACGACCTCGATGGGCCGGCGAAAAAGTCGCTCGTGGCCGAGCATCTTCCTGATCGCCGGGCGCGCAAAGAGCTCGAAGGTGACCATGGCAGATACGGGATTGCCAGGGAGGCCAAGCCAGGGAACGCCGCGCAGCAGCCCGAAGCCGAGCGGGGCCCCGGGGCGCATCCGCACCTTCCAGAATTTCATGTCAGCGCCGAGCTGCTCGAGCGCGACGCGCGTGTAGTCGAGCTCGCCCACCGACACGCCGGCCGACGTCAGGATCAGGTCGCAACCGGCCGTGCGCTCGAGGAGCGTGCGAAGCGCTTCAGGCGTATCGGCCGCGACGCCGATGTTGACGGGATCGCCGCCCGATGCCCGGACCAGCGCATGAAGGGTGTAACTGTTGGAGCTGACGATCTTCCGCCCCGCCAGCGCTTCATGGAAGCGATCGAGATCGACCAGCTCATCGCCCGAGCCGATGATCGCGACGCGGGGGCGCCGGTATACGTCCACGGATGCTGCACCCACCGACGCCAGCACGCCGATCTGCGCTGCGCCGATAATCGCGCCTCGTGGAAGAACGACGTCGCCCTCGCTGAGGTCCTCGCCGCGCGGTCGAATGTTGCGCCGCGCATCCCGCCCGTCGCGGATCTCGACCACCTGCGTACCTGCATCCGTATCCTCGACCCGCACCACGGTGTCCGCGCCCTGAGGGAGCGGGGCGCCGGTCATGATCCGCATTGCCTCTCCCGGCGCGAGTGCGCGCGTCGCGAACCCTCCCGCGACTATCGTCTCCATGACCGGAAGCCTCACCGCTGCGTCCGGGCGCACGTCGTCGATGTCGGCTGCCCTCACCGCATAGCCGTCCATCGCGGAGTTGGTCCACGGCGGGAGAGTGATGGGCGAGACAATGGGCGTGGCGAGCACCCGCCCGAGCGCGTCGAGCAGAGGCACACGCTCCACCGACAGCGTCGTGATGTCCGCCATGATGCGCTCGCTCGCCTGCGGTACCGTGAGCATCAGCGCTGTACCTCGCACTGCTTCGCCGACCGATGATGCACGATCCGCAGCCTGTCGATCATCGGACGCGACCCATGACGTCGCGTTCCACGACGTCGGCGAGATCCGTCAGCCACGAGGAAGACGAGAATCGCAGCACAGGTGCCGGGGCCTCGAGCGCGTCCACATCCGTGACGACCGCGACCAGCTCGCCGCGATGAAGTCCTTCGCCCCCGAAGAGAGGGTCGGCGTGCGCGGCGACCCGGTAAACCTCGACCTTCGGGAGCTCCGACATCTTGAATCCCTCGCAAATGACGATGTCCGCGTCCGACATGTACCTCTCGGCGATCACCTCCGGCGTCAACTCGGCATCCCACCTCGCGACGAGCGCGAATTTGTCGGGAGCCGCCATCGCCACCCGTTCCACTCCACCTTCGTGAAAGTGGCGGTAGGTGTCGGTGGTCGCCGGATCGATGTTGAACGTGTGGGACCCGTGCTTGATGCTCATCACGCGGTGGCCGCGCCTGCCAAGTTCCGCGCACAGCTGCACGGCAAGTGTCGTCTTGCCGCTATGCTTCCTGCCGATAACCGCCACCATCGGGGGCCGATGCATGCTCCTCCGCCATCCCGAGCTCGTCGGGCGTGTTCACGTTCATGAATAGCACACCCGGGTCACCGAAGCGTGCAACGACATCGGCGCCGAGCCGCACGACGCGCACATCGTCGAAGAATCCGATCACGCGGCGGTCGTCGGCATCCAGGCGCCTTTCGATCGCCGGAACGCATGCCGGACCGTAGTACCCGCAAAGCGGTTCTACTCCGCGCCGCGATCCGCTCTGTGGTACGACGACGTCCGCCTCGCCTGCCGCCGAACGCAACGCCCTCAGCAGTCCTCCCGGCACGAAGGGCATGTCCCACGCGACGACCATGGCCGGCCCGCCCGCGTGCACGAGCGCCGCGTGGATTCCGCCGAGGCTTCCAAGACCTTCCCGGATGTCGGCGCATCGCCGTACGCCCGGCAGCCATCCTTCCGCTGAATCATCATTTGCGATCAGCAGCAGGTCGTCCGTCGCCTCCGCGAGCGCATCCGCGACGCGATCGATGATCCGGCGCCCGCCGACACGCTCCAGTCCCTTCGGCGCGCCGCCGTAGCGCGAAGCATTGCCACCCGCGAGGACGACGCCCGTGCAGCGTGTCGCCTTCACGGAAGGTGCCGCTGCGGTGATCCGCTCACGGCGCGGCCGATCAGCATCATCCCCGCGGCGCGCGCAATGTCCACCGCAATCGTCGATGGCACGGACGGTGTCGCGACGATGGCGAGCCGGGCTCGGGCCGCCTTGTACGCCAGCTCCCCGGAGATGCGGCCGGTGACGAGAAGGATGAGGTTCTCCGGACGACTTCCGGCCTGGATCGCGGCGCCGAGCACCTTGTCGACGGCGTTGTGTCGCCCGATGTCCTCGGCGTGAAAGAGCAGCGTTACCCCATCGGTGAGCGCCGCCGCATGCACGCCGCCGGTTTCGGCATAGCGCTCCCCACGCTGGAAAAGCGACTTGAAGAGCGTTCGCGTCTGCGCTAGATCCAGTTCCGGCAGCGGACCGCGCCGGCGCGGCACGGAGCTCAGGGATCCGAGAATCGTCGTCACCGAGCCGCACCCTGAAGCCAGGACGCGCCGTCGCTCCGCCAGCTCCACCGTCTGATAGCGTTCCGGGGCGATGTCCACCCAGAATCCCAGCTCGCTCGTGCAGGGGCGCATCCGGAGCACGTCGGACAGATGGTCGATGTAGCCCTCGCCGAAGAGCCACCCGATCACGAGGTCATCGAGCTGGTCCGGTGAGCACATCCAGGTCACGGCGGGCGCCCCGTTGAGCTCCAGCCACACGGGCACCTCATCGACCGCGTGGAGTGGTGCCGTGCTCCGGGATGTCGTGTCGGTCATCTGCTCATGATGTGCGGGCTGCCGCCCAGGGGGCAAGCGCCGCCGCCGGCAATCCGATCACTCCGCGGGATACGACGCCGCGAGAGTGTCATCCTCGGCCACTCGCACTCGCACCACCGTCCAGGTGGAGCCCAGGCTGGCCTGCAGGCGATCGTGGATGTAGCGGGCGAGATTCTCGCCGGTCGGGACGAGCTTACCGTCCGCAAACTCGGGAACGTCTACGTTGATGTTCCGATGGTCGAACCGCGCAATGACCTCGGCGGCGAGAATGCGATCGAGCACGCCGAGGTCGACGGCGAAGCCCGTCTCCGGATCGATGTCACCGCGCACCGTGACGTCGCAGACGTAGCTGTGCCCGTGAAACGCAGGGTGCGCACAGGCCCCGAACGTCTCGGCATTCCTCGCGTCGCTCCAGTCGGGGCGCCTGTAGCGATGCGCAGCCGCGAAGCGCACGCGGCGTGTCAGCGAGGCGGCGGGCATTGCCTGGTGCTGCGTTGTGATGCCGGCGTTCCGGCCGGCACGGAGGTCAGTGGTCCTCGCCCATCTCCGACGCTCTGGCGTCGGTGCCGCTCAACCCTTCCGGCGTGGGCGACATGGGCGGAACCCAGGCGTTCCCTCCCTCGATGGAACGCTGGATATCGGTGGTTCCGAAAAGTCGCGCGTCCAGATCCTCGTCGAGATGCTCGGCCTCGGGACTCTGTGATATCGCGCGGTCGCCCAGCAGCGTTCCGGCGCGGACCTCCTCATCCACGAGATGCTCATCGATCGCCTCGGGGCTCTCGGCGCGCCGGATCGCAGCGACCACGATCTCGTTCTCGACGTTCGTGATGCCGAGCGAGTCCGTCACGAGGTGCTCCGCTACCCGCAGCTCGCTCTCCGTGCCGACGCGTCCCCCGAGAGTGACCATCCCGTCGTCGACCCGGACGGTGATGTCGTTGGCGTCGACACCCTGGTTCTGACCGAGCCAGTCGCGAACGAGATCGCGGATCTCATCGTCGCTGAGGTCGTCGATGTCATGGATGTCTTCGAAGTCGCGGGCCATTTGATAGTGCTCCGGCAAGAGGACGGCCAGCCCACTCCGTCGCGCGGCAGTGCGCTATCGGAAGAACTGGTACGACGCGCCGACGGTGATCGCTGCGTTGTGCGTCCAGACGCTCTGAGCGCCGGTGCGCACCGGTGGAGTCGTTCCTACTGTCGTGAAGTACGTATTGGGATACCGGATCTGGTAGAGATTGTCGACGACATCGAGTCTTAGCTGATACGGACCTTCCGGCACCCAGCGAATTCCGCCGCCGAAGGAAATTGCAAAGGGAGTGCCGAATCGGTATCCCCCGACGTCCCGCGAGCCCTTCATGTCGGTCGCGATCCCCCCGCCGAGGGTGACGACCGGAACGAGGCGATGCCAGCTCTTCTGGCCGGTGAGGTTGAAGGAGATCCCGAGGTCGAAGAGATAGAGGGGCCACGACTGCGTCCCGACCTCGCGCTGTGCAGGCGGTTGCGCCGGATCGAGAATCGTGCGCTCCGAGAACACGCGGGCGGCGCGGACGGAGAGCTGCGCCGGGCCGCCGATGCGGACCTCGTAGCGTGCACCCAACATCTGTCCTCCGCGTGGCGCCACCCCGACTGGATCCTCACCCGCCGCGTAGTACCCCGTGAAGAGCGTCGCTTCCTGCCGGTAGAAAAGGTCCCGGAACGGGCTCTCCGACGAAGGATATCCGACCTGCGCCTCCACGGCGGTTCCCATCAGCGCCACCGCGGCCACCGCCATCCTTGCCTTCACGTCATCCCCCTGTTCTCAGATCGGTGCCCGTCATTTCCGAGGGCTGTTCCACGCCAAGCATGGGCAAGATAGTCGGCGCGACGTCGCAGAGCGCGCCCCCCGAGCGGAGCGGCCGCGATCCGCGCGGATCCAGCACGATCAGCGGCACAGGGTTGGTCGTGTGGGCGGTGTGCGGACCTCCCGTGGCCTCGTCGATCATCGTTTCGCAGTTGCCATGGTCGGCCGTCACCAGCAGCGTCGCGCCGGATTCGGCCGCCGCCTTCACGACGCGCGCGAGGCACTCGTCGACCGTTTCCACCGCCGCGATGGTCGCGGGCAACGATCCGCTGTGCCCGACCATGTCGCCGTTTGCATAGTTGCAGAGAATGAATTCGTGCTCCCGTTCCGCGATCCCCTTGCAGAGCACGTCCGTCACCCCGCGCGCGCTCATCTCGGGCATCAGGTCATACGTTGCGACCTTCGGGCTCGGAACCAGGATGCGCTCCTCCCCCGGGTACGGCGTCTCGAGCCCACCGTTGAAGAAGTACGTCACGTGCGGGTACTTCTCCGTCTCGGCGGTGCGCAGCATTCGCAGTCCACGCTCGGAAACGACTTCCGCCATTATCCTCGCCATTGACTGCGGGGGAAACGCCGCCGGAAGCCCGAACGTCGCGTCGTAGACCGTCATCGTGGTGACGGCGACGCGCGGACGCCGCTCCCGGGCGAAGCCATCGAACGGTGTTTCGGCAAGCGCGCGCACGATCTGCCGCATGCGGTCCGACCTGAAGTTGAAGCAGATCAGGGCGTCGCCGTCGCGCATTGGAGCAACCGGGCCCGCTTCATCGGCGATCACGAAGGGCTTGATGAACTCGTCGGTTTCGCCGCGCTCGTAGGCGTCGCGGATGACCTGAAGGGGATCGGCCGCTACCGGTCCCCTGCCCTCGACCGCGGTTCGGTACCAGAGCTCGATGCGGGGCCAGCGCCTGTCGCGATCCATCCCGTAGTAGCGGCCGCCGATGCTGGCAACGCGGGCGCGTCCGCGCGAGTAGGCCAGGAGCTCCTCCATGTACCCCAGCCCGGAGTTGGGCATCGTGTCGCGCCCGTCCATCAGCGCGTGAATCGCCACGTGCGGGACGCGTTCGCGCTCCGCGAGATCGATCAGCGCGAACAGGTGCCGATCGAGAGCGTGCACTCCGCCGCAACCAATGAGGCCCATGAGATGAAGTGTTCCGCCCGAGCGTGCCGCGCTCCTGCACGCCGCAACCAGGGCGTGATTCGCGAAGAACGATCCGTTCTTGATCGCGAGAGCGATGCGAACCAGGTCCTGCATCACGATTCGACCCGCGCCGAGATTGAGATGTCCCACTTCGCTGTTGCCCATCTGTCCATCGGGCAGTCCGACGGGCAGGCCCGATGCGGAGAGCAGCGTCCTGGGGGCCCGCGACCAGAGCGCGTCCCAGCTCGGCGTGCGGGCGAGAGCGATGGCGTTCCCGTTGGTCTCCGCGCGATATCCCCAGCCGTCGAGCACGACGAGGACGACTGGGGGAATGCTCGGCATCTAGGCTCGTGGAGTGTGCTGTGATTAAGTTCGGACGATCGATGCTCGATGAATGTATTAGCGCTCGCCACGAGCGACCAGCGATCCTTCGCGCGGTGATGGCACTGCTGCTCGTCGCGC
>JBGTMW010000640.1:0-6774 GCA_041743365.1 Gemmatimonadaceae bacterium | reverse complement strand
CCGGCACAGGCCGGGCTCGCGGACGTGCGGTGCGTGCGCGGCGCAAGGCCGCCCGCGATTGTTACGGCGTTGATAGCGGCCTGATGTCCGCCGCGCGAATGTCGATCACGATCAGGCCCTCGGTGGTGAGACCGAAGAGCTTGAGCACGACCGCCGGATCATCCCCGGCGAAGCGGTTGGTGACGCGGATCGGACCGTACAGATTCGCGCGCACCGGCAGCTTGCCTCGCGAAGTGTAGTGGAAGGAGTCGACTATGTCGATCGTCCCGTCGGCCGAGGCCACGAAGACTACGCGAGTCGGGTCATCGAGCGAGGGTGTGTCGCCCGCGTTCATCGGGTGGTGGGCAATGCCCGCACCCGTGTCGAACGTGTTGAACTTGCCCTGGAGCCTGAGGTGGAAGGGCGACTCGATATCGGCGAAGTACGACTCCAGCCCGTGTGCCGCTATCGACGTGCTGTTGCTGTTGATCGATAGCCCGTACACGCGCTCCGCGGCGTTGTTGGTGAGATCGCGCACCATCGTTCCGGGAGAGAAGAAGTCACCCGGATCGCTGGCCATCATGATGCGGCCGGCGGTGCCCGGGGTGTCGCCTTCACCGAAGGCGATCCAGCGGCGGTCGCCGCCCGCCGCGACGAATGTCGTGTCAGTGAGTCCGATCGACGCTACGGTGAGGTTGGAGACGCCCACGACGTCGGAGCCGTATGCCTGTGCCGCTGCGACCGCCGAGCTCAGCAGGTCGCTCTGGAAGCATACCGACGGTGCGGTGGACCCGTACGGGTGATCGCAGACGACGATCGAGTCGGACTGCGTCGCGAGCGGAGACACGAGCGCGAACACCGAGTCGGCGTTTATGATTGCCACGTTGTCCTGTCCCTCACGCCTGGCGTACTGCCAGATCAGCTTGACGTCCGGGTTCGGGAAGTTCGGATCGTAGTGACGAATGGTTCCATCCGGAGCTTCGCTCGTCGGCTTCGTCGAATAGTAGATCTCGTTGGTCACGGACTGGGCGATGTACTGCGGGCGATCCGAGTAGTCGGCGACGAAGATCTTGTAGCGTGCCACGCCGTTCGAGAGCGACACGGTCACATCGAAGACCAGTGCGTTGGGCGTCTTGATGCGTCGGGCAGCGACCTCGTTCACCTGGGTGAGGTCGTTCGTGCCGATGAAGACCCTGCTGATGTTGGTACCGCCCGAGTTGGCGACGAGCAGCGTGTCATTGCTGTTGTCGATGAACATGCCCCATGGGTCGGATCCGACAGCCACCGTCTTGGTGGCAAACGCGTTCGTTGCAGTCTCGAAGATCTCGATCCGGTCGAAGGTGAGGTTCGAGAGGTATGCGTTGCCGCGGAGGGTGTCGACGGCGACGTCACCGGCGAGGCCGCCCTTCGGCAGCTGGAACGTGCGTCCGTAGACGACGAGAGCCGTGTCCGGCTTGGCCAATGCCGGATTCGACTGCGGGGTCTGCAGGCCGGCAGGAATCGAGTATCCGATGTTGCCGTTCGCATCCGTTGCGAACGCCCTGACCACGATCTTCTGGCCGACGTACTGGACGGGGACGTTCAGCGCCAGGCGGAGCTCCGCATCGGTGAAGTTGGTACCGACAGCGACGCTGTCGCGCTGGATGGTCACTCCGGTCGCCTCGGATGTCAGGATATAGCCGATATAGGCTATGCCGCTGGCATCGATCGCCCGGATGTCGACCGAGTCATCGGCCTCGACGCGCGTCCTGAGGATCTGGTAGACGAGCGGGCCCTGGGTGTCGGCGCCCGGTGCGAGCACCGTGACAATGACGCTTGCGCCCGCGCCCGGCTGGCCGACGTTGTCGGTCGCGAAGGGAGTGATCGTGAACGAGCTGTTCGGGGGGAAGCCCACCGGCACTACGATGGTGTCGACGAAGGTGAGCGTATCCGGCGGTGCAGCCGGAGTGGGGCCCTGCCTCGTGATGTTCCAGGTTCCGCTTATCACGTTGTAGCCGATCGAGCGAACACCGTCCTTGTCTCCGGCGCGGATTTCGACGACCAGCGACTTGCCGGGAGCGGCGATGGCGCCGTTACCCGGGCGGATGACCCTGATGGTCGGGCCGGACACGAGCTGGAGGCGGCGAATGACCACCGAATCGTTGCCGGCCACGTCGGTGACGCGGGCGATCAGGTAGATCGGCTCCGTCGTCGAATCGGCGCGATTTCTCGGAACGAGCAGGCGGCGGATCGTGGTGTCGCGGAGGCCGGCGCGGAAGGACTGTGCCGTGCCGCTGATGTTGACCGGCGCGAAGACCGAGTCGAAGCGGATGATCGTGTCGACGACGCCGAGATCCGGGTCGCCGCGAGTCGAGATGCCCACTATCGAGAGCCGCCTGACGCCGACGTTGTCGGTGAGGCGCGTGACCGCGATAATGTCGCTGCCGAGGCTGATCGTGCTGTCTGCCGGCGGCGAGAGGAAATCGAGTCCGGGCTTGACCGCGTCCTGCACGGCGATGGTGACCGGCGACGAGAAGGCGCGATTGCCGGTGAGGTCGGTTGCCGTACCACGGATTATGTAGTTCCCGGGCAGCAGCGTATCGGGAACCACGGTGGCGAAGTTGCGGCTCGTGGGGCTGACGGCGCTGGGGAGCGTCACCTCTTCCTGGCGGTAGATCGTCTCGAGACCGGTGCCGCTGATCTGGAGGATCTGGTAGCCGATGACGCTGACACCCGCGAGGTCGGATGCGGTAATCCCGATCGTGATGGGTGCGCCGGCACGGTAGGTGGAGCCCGTGGCGGGCGCCGTGACGACGACGGTCGGAGCCGTGGGGTCGGCGACGGTGATGACCAGCGTGTCGGATCCGAAGTTGCCGGCGCCATCCTCGGCAACGCCGACGATGGTGATCTGCTGGCCGGCGATCGCGTTGTTAAGCGAGACGGGGATGGACTTGGTGAACGCCGGCGTGGCGGAAGTGAAGACGGTGTCGAACGACGAGGCGATGGTCCCTGCGACCGAGACGCCGACGAAGATCTCGCGGAGCGAGAGGTTGTCGGATGCGGAAACCGTCAGCATGAGCGTCGTGCTGACATCGACGCTGTCCGGATCGACGCCGGGAGGCGGTGAAAGCGTTATGAACGGGCTGACGGCATCGTTGCCGCCCTCCACGGACAGGCGCGTTTCACATCCGGCTATCGCGAGTATGGTCAGCGCGCCGATGACGGCGCGCGATATGAACGGCTTCATTGGGGGCTCCGTGGGATTAGCGACCGTTCGGTACGTCGCTCGATCGACCAATGGGTGTGCCATCGTCGACGATGTGTGGCGTCACGAGAATCAGCAGGTCGCGCTTGTCCTCCTGGTTCCGGGTCTGTCCGAAGAGCCGCCCGATGAAGGGCAGGTCCACCAGAATCGGGATACCCGACTTCGACACCGACACCTGGGTGACGGTAAGCCCCCCGATCACTGCGGTCTCGCCGTCGGCAACGAGGAGCTGGTTGCTCGCGCGCTGCGTCTGGAAGGTGAACCCGAGGTCCGACGCGGCCGGGAGCAGGTTGGAGCGCTCCGAGTGCAGCGTCATCAGGATCATGCGGTTGTTCGTCACGTGTGGGGTGACGCGCAGGATGATACCGGTCTCCTTGAACTCGATGTCCGAGGTCGTGACTCCGCCGGGCGCCGCTGGCTGGATCGTCCGGATCGGCGTCTGTTCACCGACGACGATCTCGGCCTCGCGGTTGTCGAGGGTCGTTATGCTCGGCTCGGCCTGGATGTCGGCGAGCCGGATTTCCTGGAGTGCGTCGAGGAAGGCGGTGAGGTCGAACTTTCCGATCGCGGTCGAGAAGATCAGGCTGAGCGCCGGGGCCACGACCTGCTGGCTCGCGTTGGCGATCGCGGAGAGCGCGTTGCCGCCGACATCCACGATGTTGACATCGCCTTCGTAGTTCGTACCGCCACCGATCGCATCAGGGACGCCGTCGCCGTTCTGGTCGATCGGAGTGAAGGTCGTCGGGTCCTTGCGCTGCACGAGGCGGTTGAAGAACTGCGTCTGGCTGCCGAGGTCATAGGTGACGCCCATGTCCTCGATTTCCGTTCGATTCACGAAGATGATCTTCGCCTTGATCTGCACCTGCGGCGTGCGGATATCGAGGTCGCTGACGTAGCCGACCAGGTTCTCCATGCGCGAAGCCACTTCGGTGATCACGAGGGTGTTGGTCGCCGTGTCGGCGAGCACCGTGCCACGCGGCGGGCAGTTGGTCTGCTGGGTCGCAGCGGCGCCGGGCGTCGCTGCGGCGGTCGGCGGGCACTCCCTGGAGAGAAGTCCGCGGATCGTGGTCGCCAGCGATGCCGACCGGGCGTAGTTGATCGGGACGAGGCGCGTGACCAGCGGCTCGGTGGCCTGCTTGGCCAGGATGTTCACGTAGCTGTCGACCTTGATGATGCCGGTGCCAGGCTCTTCCACCGCGGCGAGGCCCTGCGTCTCGAGGATCGTGCGCAGCGCGACATCCCACGGCTGGTTGTTGATCTCGGCGGTGACGTTGCCGCTGACACTGCCGTTGACGACGATGGTGCGGCCGGAGAAGGCAGCGATTCCCGCTATGACATCGCGAATGTCGGCGTTGAAGAAGGTCACGCTCATGCGTGGCTGCTGCGACTGCTGCGCGGCGTTCGCCCTGGTGACCGCGCGGAGCTGCGCCCTTTCGGGTTCGACGTACGAAACCGGAGCGACCCTCGGAGCGGCCGGAGCGGCGGCCGTTGCGGCAGGCGCGGGAACGGTTCCCCATGCAGCGAAGCGGCTGTTGGGCGCCGTCACGGAGACGCGAACACCATCAGCTTCGCGCACCAGGGTGTACTCGCGCGACGAATCCAGGTCGAGCACGACCCGGACGACATCTTCCCTGAACTGGGCAACGCGGACGTTGGTGATCCCGCCGCGAGCCACCTTGTCGTAGAGCTTCGGCGTGCCACGGAAGGTCGCGCCGGAAAAGTCGAGAACGATCCTGTGGTTCGGCGCACCGAGCACGAAGTCCTGGACATCGACCATTCCAGCGACCGAAATGACCACATCGGCACGACCGATCGCCGGCACTACCGCCACCGAGATGACGGTGCCGGAGGTCGGGTTCTCGTTGGCCATGACGGGCGCCGCGCTCGCGATCAGCGCGGCGACGGTCATCGCGGCCAGGGTCCTGATGCGGCTCATTGCTTCCTCACTTTGGTGGTGTCGCCTATGACCAGAGCTTCCTGGCGGCTGAATCCGAATTCATCGATCGTGAACATCACCCGCTTTGGCTCGATGGCCGCCACGCGCATGCGGCCGATCAGCTGTCCCTGCCTGACGCGGTACTGCTCCTTCGTCGTGGCGTCGCGCATGATCGCCACCGAGTTGCGGCCCTGCGGGTCATAGTTGATCACCACCAGCAGCAGATCCGAGAACAGCGGCCGGAGATCCGACGTCGAAAGCAGGGAGACGAATGGATCACGGCGTCCGCCCGCGTCGTACTGGAACACTTCCCGGTGAATGGAGAGGTCCGGCCCCCTGGCGCCCGCCGACCCGACGGAGGTCGTAGCCGGCGCACCCGCTGGAGCGGACTCTACCATGGAAGACGGCTGCCCAGTGGGCTGCGTCACTGTTGGCGTCGTGACCGGGGTCACCGACTTCGCGGGTGGCTTCCCCGCGGCTGACGGCGACTTCTGATCGGGCTTGCCCGGGGCGGTCGCCTTCCCGGCGCTCACCTTGATGGAATCGGAGCCGGGCGCGGAATCCTGATTGGCCGTCTGCGTCGCGAGGCGCGCGTCGGCGGTGGCGGCAACCGCGCGCGCCTTCCTGACCGGCTCATCGAGCCGGGTGGCCTGGGCGTCGGCGCGAAGCGCGATGCCCGCGAGCAGGATCGCCGAAAGAGCGATGGAGCGCATTACTGACCTCCCCCCGACGGTATCGGCGTGGTGCGCGCGACGTAGGTGCGAATCTCCCTGTCGGCCTGGATCAGCGAGGCGGTTTTCGACCGTCGCGTCAGCGACGACTGCGCCGGCTGGAGCTTCACGTCCACGGGCGCGACGATACGCGTCAACGATCCGACGTTGGCGAAGAACCGCCCGAGCTCGTGGTAGCTTCCCACCAGGCCGACCTTGTAGCGGTAGGTGTCGAACTCCGTGCCCGGAATCACGGCCTCCGGCGTAACCGCGCCGATGTCGAGATTGGCGCGGCGTGCAGCGGTGGACACCTGGTCGAGCAGAAGCGGCACCTCGTTGTTGGTCGGGACGAGCTGACGCATTACCGAGAGGCTCTGCCTGTACGCATCGGCCTGGGCACGAAGCTCGGTGACGTTGCCCTTGGCCATCTCCTTCTGCGCTCGGCTGTTCACGGCCTCGAGCGCCTCGACGTGCGCCTCGATCGTGGCCAGCTGCTCGTTCTTGCTCTGGTACGGGAAGTACCAGAACGCTCCCGCGAGTGCGAACGCGATGACGGCAACGCCGATCATCAGCTGCTCGCGCTGGGTCATGTTCGCGCCGAATGCCATCGCTATCTACCGGAAAGCGTGAAGGGAACCCGCCGAATCGCCGCAGGATCGGGTGTCTCGTACTCGGCGTCGAGCTGGAACTCGGTGACCTGGTTGTTGTCGACGAGCATCGGTGTCGACTTGGCCAGGGTGACGTTCTGAATGAAGGGCGAGGTCTCGAGGAATCGCATGAAGCGAGTCATCGCCTGTATGTCCACGGTGTGTCCGATTATCCGGAACTGGAGCGGTGGTCGCACGATCGCCGTGTCCACACCGGCCGGTGCCGGAGCCGCGGCCGCGTTCGCGGTCGTGGCCGCA
>JBGTMW010000639.1:0-15805 GCA_041743365.1 Gemmatimonadaceae bacterium | reverse complement strand
TCGGGCTCCCAGGCGCCGAAGGCCCCCGCGCGGGCGAAGGCCAGGGCATCGCTCCGACCGAGCTTCGCCCGATGCACGACATCCTCTATCGACGTGAAGGAGCTCGTCGCGCAGACGGCGCGCATTGCATCGAGCAGCTTCGTCCCGATCCCGTGAATGTGCCGCCAGCCGATGCGCAGCGCGGGCCTCGATGAGTCGGCGGTCTCCTCGACGGTGCACTCCCAGATGCCGTCGCGCAGGCAGGGCGGGCGCACCTCCACGCCGTGCCGCTTCGCGTCGTGAATCAGCGTCGACACGGGATAGAATCCCATCGGCCACGAGTTCAGCAGCCCG
Source organism: Gemmatimonadaceae bacterium (assembly GCA_041743365.1). GTDB lineage: Bacteria > Gemmatimonadota > Gemmatimonadetes > Gemmatimonadales > Gemmatimonadaceae > JANPKQ01. The sequence goes on along the minus strand of JBGTMW010000639.1, from coordinate 15,472 downwards.
AGAAAGAATTCCGCCGGGTGATGAGTCTTGAGGTAGGCAGTCGCATAGGCGATCAGAGCGAAGCTCCAGGCATGTGACTCGGGGAATCCGTAGTTCGCGAAGCTCATGAGGTCATCGCAGATCCGCTTCGCGACATCCGGCTCGACATCCCGGCTCACCAGCCGCTCCTCGAGCTTCGCGAGCGCGCGCTCGAGCTTTCCCTTCTTCCTCTGGTTCCCCATCGTCCGCCGCAGCTCATCGGCCTCGGAGCCCGTGTAGCCACCGAGCACCATGGCGGTGGCCATCGCCTGCTCCTGGAAGATGGGGATCCCCTGCGTCCGCTTCAGGATCGGCTCGAGCGCGGGATGCGCGTAGGTCACCGGCTCCCGCCCCAGGCGCCGCTCCGTGTAGGGGTGGACGAACTTCGCCTGGATCGGTCCGGGACGGATCAACGCGACCTGCACCACGATGTCGTAGAGCCTCTCGGGCTGCGTATGCAGGATCGACGCGATCTGCGCGCGACTCTCGATCTGGAAGGTGCCGATCGTCTCGCCGCGCCCGATGAGGTCGTAGGTCTTCCGGTCGTCCGGGGGCATCCTGTACAGGTTCGGCCGCGCTCCGGTCCGCTGCTCGATGACATCGAACGAACGACGCACCAGCGAAAGCGCACCGAGCCCCAGGAAGTCGAACTTGGGGATGCCGAGTGCGTCGAGGTCGTCCTTGTCGAACTGGACGATGGTACGCCCCATCGTCGTCTGCTCGATCGGGATGTGGTCGCCGAGGGGGGCGGAGGAGAGCACGAATCCCCCGACGTGGGTGGAGCGGATGCGCGGCAGGCCCTCGAAGCCGGCGATCGCCGTGAGCAGCGCCCGCCCCCGCGGGTTGTCGATGTCGAGGCCGACGTAGCCTGCCAGAGTCTCGCGGATCCGGTGTGCCCCCATGGACGGCTCGAAGTGATGAACCCGCTTCGAGAGCATGGTCATGATCGGCACGGGATATCCCAGTGCGCGCATGGCATCCCGCACCGCGTTCGGCGCCCGGTAGGTCTGGACGGTGCAGGTGATCGCGGCATGGGAGCGCTCGTATCTACTATACATATAGTCGAGCACTTCCTCCCGCCGATCGTGCTCGATGTCCACGTCGATGTCCGGCGCGTCGGTCTTGCCGTCGATCCGGGTCTCCGAGAGAAAGCGCTCGAAGAGCAGCCCGTGCATCACGGGATCCACCGCGGTCACCCCGAGGCAGTAGGCGACTGCCGAGTTCGCTGCGCTGCCACGCCCCTGGCAGAGGATGTTCTGCGTGCGTGCGAAATGCACGGCGTCCCACATCACGAGGAAGAATCCCGCGAAGCGGAGCTTCCGGATCAGCGCCAGCTCGAGGTCGATCTGGCCCTGCTGGCGGTCGCTGAGCGAATCACCCCACCGCTCACGCGCGCCCTCCATCGTCTTCTCGCGAAGGAAGGAGTCGTTGTCATGCGGAGAAGGCACCTCGTAATGCGGCAGCGGCGGGCGCAGCCACTCCAGGTCGAACCCGCACTCCTCGGCGATTCTCTCCGTCTCGCGCAGCCCTTGCTCGCGCCCGCGCCAGCGCGCCGCCATCCGGTTGGGGGACTGAAGCCGCCACTCGCCGTTCGGGTGCAGGAGGCCGCGCTTCGTCGCCTCATCGATGGTCAGGTCATGACGGATCGAAGTCAGAATGTCGTGAACCAGGCGGCCGGTGTCATCCAGATAACGGGGGTCGTTCGTCACCACCCAGGGCACCCCGCTCCGCTCTGCCAGATCGATCAGCGCGCCCGCGAGCGCGCTCTCCGCGCCCCCGGTGTTGTGAAGCTGCACCTCCACGGCGAGCCTGTTGCCGAAGACATCGCGGAGCGTGCCGAGCATCCGGGCGGCGCCCGCCTCATCGCCTTCGCGCAGCAGGGTGGCGAGCGGTCCGGAGGGAGGGCCTGTCAGCAGGTGGAGATCATCCGAGCAGTCGGCAATCTGCTGCCACCCCAGCATTGGCCGCCCCCGACGCTCGGCCTGACCCTCCTTCGACCACCGATCCCATTCTCCCACGCGCGCACGAGTGACCAGCGATGCGAGGTTGCGGTAGCCTCGCCCGGTGCGGGCGAGAAGGGCGACAGGGTAGCCAGTTGGGCGAGTAAAGCGCCTGTTTCGCGGAGTGATTGGACCAGACGGTCCAAGAAAGACGTTGAGCTCGGCTCCCACGATGGGACGCAGGGTACGCTCACAGTGGGGGCAAGGAGCGTTTTCGGCATGCATCGGGGCGAAGCGGCAGAACGGACTCCGGGTCGTGGTGCGTGCCTCGAGCGCGAAGCGGACTATCGCGCCCAGGTCGGCGGTGTCGGTCACCCCCAGCGTACTGTAGCCGAGCGATTTCGCGCGGGCGGCAAGTGCCTCGGGCGTGGCGCTCCCGTTGCCGAATGAGAATCCCGTGTGTGCGCGGAGCTCGACGTAGGTCATGCCGATCCGCGAGGTGCAGCTGCCCAGGCTCTCGAAGAGGAGGGTGATCGCGCCAGCCCGTCACAGTCACCTGCGCATTGCGATGGCTGGCGATCCTCGGCCATGCATGGAGGAGCAGCCCCTTCCCGGCGACAGCAACCCCGGCGGTTACCGGCATGGACCTCGCGCGTCCCGGAGGGGTCCTTACCGGTCACGTTCCCTCATCCCCGGAGCAACTCAATGATCCGCCTGCTGGCCAGAACGTCGGCCGTACTCGCCCTCGTGATGTCCCTCGGCTGCTCGGACGACCCAACCGGTCCCAGCACGGCTGACGCTCTGCTCATCACGAGCCCGGCGCTGCTCTCCGGGCTTTCCGGGGCCGAGAGGAGCCTGAAGCTCTATCGCATCGTCGTACCGGCTGGCGCCGTGCGGCTGGAGGTCGTTACCTCCGGCGGTTTCGGCGATGTGGATCTCTACCTCCGTCGTGGCGACGTTCCGACGATCACCCGGAACGACTGTGCATCGGAATTTGCCACGAACAACGAGGGCTGTCTCGTGGAACCGGTGGCAGCTGGTGACTGGTACATCCTCCTGGAGGGCTTCGAGGCGTATAGCGGCGTGACGCTCACGGCGACCGTCTACATGCCGACCTGACCTGTCGGGACTGTTGCCGCTCGCCGGCATCAGTCCCACCAGCCGTGCAGGTACCAATCGCTCTCGCACTGCGCGTCGCGATAGAGCCAGACCAGTAGCCCGTCTTCCCGCACACAGCGGAAGTACTCGCGCGCGTAGGTGGTCTCCCACTGCCCGCCCGAGACTCGATCGGGGCCGGCGGCATCGAGTATCTCGTGCGCCGTCCCATTCTCCCGATATCCCACGGGCACCCGGTGGTCCCGCCGCTCGGTGGTCCTTACCACAATGGGCTTCGGCTGCTGGAGGAGCTGTAACGTCAGCCGCGGTGCGATGGTGACCGTGCGTCCCGCGGGCATGGCCGGCTGGGAAAGCGTCGCCGGAGTTTGCGGCACCCAGCGGGTGCGCTGCTCCACCAGCGGATGGCTCGACGTCGCCGGCGCGAGCAGCACATCTCCCTGATCATCGATGAGGTCGCCAAGCGTCTGCTCGGTGCTGCCGGCGCTCGCGAATCCGCGGTCGAAGAGGTCGCCCTGGGGCCCATGCAGACCCGACACGGCCTGGGCGCGCAGGAGGACACCGGTGACCGATTCGGAGAGCGTGATGCGATCGAGCAGCATCCGGAGCTGCCGCATCCAGAGCTTCCTGCTCGCGGTGGGCCGAGCGAAGCGCAGCGGCTCCGTGTGCGTCTCCGCGTTGGCGAGGGAGAGTACCAGGGCGATTTCGCGCGCGCCCTCCCCGCGCTCACCGAGCATCGCGCACACCCGCTCGGCGAGCGAATTGACGATGAAGAGGAGGCGCTCCGGGTCGCGGAGAGTGTAGTCGTCCCACTCGAGGGATGCATGCGGGAGGGTGCGCGGGACGGCCGGGAATATCCGGCGCTGGTCCTGTGCGCGGGCGAGATACCAGAGGTCCACCCCCTCGGGGCCGAGTCTGACCTCCACCGATTCCCGGGTCAGGGCCGCCATCTCTCCGCAGGTGGCGACACCGATGCCTTCGAGGAGTCGGTCGAGCTTCGGATCGGGGCCCAGGACATCGAGCGGGAATGGCGCGAGGAAGGCGGGGTCGTCGCCGACCCTGACGCGGGTGATCGGTGCATTGCCGCGGGTCGCGGCGACGCGTGCAACTATGGGTATAGTTGCTACACCGATCCTGGTGCCTTTCTCGAGGCCGTACTGCTGGAGGAGCGCGAGGATGGAGGCACTCAGTGCGACCGTATCGAGACCGCGGCCGTCCGCCCAGAGAACCCCATCTCGCTCGGCGACCCGCGGCGTGCAGGTGAGGAGCGCGGGACTCAGGGTGGCCATCGGGGCGGGATCATTGCGCCAGGCCGGGTTCCAGAGACAGGCGTAGGTCATGGGCTTGGCTCCGGGGGTTGGGGTGGAGGGGCGAGAGGGGAATGGAATGTACCCGAATATATACCGAAAGCAAGGACGGAATGGGATTACACTGACCGGGGAATTCGCAGGCGGTCGATCACCGAAGACAGTTCGATAGCGATCAGGTTTTGACTCTCATGGCGTCCCTTCCGTGGAAGGGTTGCGCATGCGGTATCCGGATGGCGCATCCGGGGCGCGCTTCGCCGAACATTGGCTGTGTGTTCTCTTGCCTCCGTTACGCCGAGGATTGTATCGTATGGGCATGGCGCACCCCATTGCGAAGGCAGGCACCAGAGGGTGGACGGCCGAGATGCTCGACGAGCTGCCGGACGACGGCAATCGCTACGAGATCATCGACGGAGAGCTGTTCGTGACTCCGTCGCCGACATGGCGGCATGGCGATGCTGCCATGGAGCTTTTTCGGCTCCTCGATTCGTATGTGCGGGCTCACGCGCTCGGGCACGTGAAGGTCGCGCCGCAGGATGTCGTGTACAGCCGCCGCACTGTCGTCGTGCCCGACCTCTTCGTGGTGCCGTTGGTCGGTGGACGCAAGCCGCGAACGTGGGCTGAAGCGGGCCGCCTTCTCCTCGCCGTGGAGGTGCTGTCGCCGGGAAGCCAGCGGGCGGACCGATGGGCGAAGCGCGTGCTCTACCAGCGCGAGAATGTGCCGGAGTACTGGATCGTTGATGTCGATGCGCGGCTGGTCGAGCGGTGGCGGCCGGGGGATGAGCGACCGGAGATCGTTGGTGACCGGCTCGAGTGGCAGCCTGAAGCATCCCGCCCTGCGCTGGCGATCGACCTGGCGAAGTATTTCGCCGAGGTGATCGGGGAGTAGGATGCGGAGCTACCGACTACTACAGTAGTAGTCGCACTCTCGATAACGATGCATGTTCGCGGCGCCGACGTTTCGGGGGATCCATCTCAGCGTCGAAGCCCCCGGGGCTGCCATCTCACGCCGAAAGACCGCCTTCAACGCCGAAGTCCACGCCGATCTGCCAACCCCGGCTCGAGCGCCAGCCGCAACTCATTGTGCATCACCGCGATAGGAAATTCCGTCGCGGCATTCCAGCCGAGTGAGCGCGCCCGGACCCGCATGACCACGAGCCTCGCCTCGGCGGGATCCCCAAAGGGGTCGCGACGCCAGCGGTAGCTGTGCGGGAGGAGCCGCGAGGTGAGGCTGAGGCTCGCCATCGAGGCGTTGGTCGTGAGGGTAACGAGCGCCCCTCCACCATCGCGGGCAGCCCGGGTGAGTCTCACCGTCTCGGTTCCCCGAGGCTCGGCTCCCGTGAGGACCACCAGGCTGAAGCCGCCGGAAGTCAGAAGCTCCTCGGCACCTCGAAGAGCGTTGATGCGGTCCTTCGGCCGGTAGAGGAGAGGCCCCTCGTCCCAGGTGGGGCCGGTGATGACCCAGGCTGCATCGATCCAGGCTGCGCGCTCTCCGCAGGCGAGGGTCGAGCGGCAGGCAGCGCGCAGGACGGCAGAGACGCCCCCGGTCGGCTCCCAGATGCTCAGCTTGCCCCTGGGGAATCCTCCGCCCGGAAGGATCCGGTCAAGCTCGGCGACCCCTGATGCGACCGGCTCCGTCGACCGGTGAGTGATCGGCGCGGCGTCCGGGAAGCGCTGGCGGATGAGCGCGCGGAGGGCGGCGACGGAAGCTGGCACGGGCGAGGGGTCGGGGCTTTGGTACTCGGAACGTCAGCGGGATGACAAGATACCCGAAGATATACCGAAAGCAAGAAGAGTGCACGCAGGGGCACCTGTCCGCCCCCTTGCAGCAGGCGCCGAAGCTCGCGGCCACGGTTGATGTGGGTGAGAAGCTCACGCCTTGCGACAGAAGCCTGCCGGCGGATGCTGGGGAGCCCACAGGGCTTCTCGAACCGTGCGGTCGACGTATGCTTCGACGTGACCCTCGCCGCGGCCCTTCGCTCCCGCGTTCTCTCCCGACTCGGCGTCGACCTCCCAGGCTCCGCGGACCTCGGCGCCCTTCGCACGATCTACCGCGCGTGGTGTGCCCGCGTGCCGTTCGACAACCTGCGAAAGATGATCGCGCTGAGCACCGGCGACTCGCGCCCCCTTCCGGCCATGGATGCGACCGACTTCTTCAAGAGCTGGCTGCGCGATGGGTGCGGGGGAACCTGCTGGCCGACGAGCAACGCCCTCTTTGAGCTGGTGACGTCGCTCGGATTCGTCGCGCGAAGAGTGGCGGGGTCGATGCGCGACTGCGGAGTCGTGAATCACGGAAGCGTGAAAGTGGCGATCGATGGCCAGGACTGGCTGATCGATTCGTCGATGCTCACGAATGCGCCGCTTCCGCTCGGCGCCGAGCCGTTTGCCAATGGCGACCGCGTCTTCGGAGTCGAGATCGATCCGGGCGTTGCGACGCCGGTAATCTGGTTCGACGTCCCGCCGCACGCCGACTACTATCCCTGCCGGATCCTCCTCGATCCCGTCGACGGCAGCCTTTGCGATGAGATGTATTCGCGTTCGCACACGAGCAGTCCCTTCAACTCGCACCTCTACGCGCGGCGCAACTACCCGGGAAGAATGGAGGTACTTCGCGGACCGATGCGATTCACGAAGACGTCAGTGGGAGTGGAGGAACGGATGTTGACCCCGGACGAGGTGTGTACTGCCCTGCACGACGAGATCGGTATCTCGGACGCTCTCATCGCCGAGTGGGTGAATACCGGAGGGCTGAGGGCGACGTTCGCCCCTCGGGAAGGACTACCACCTCCGCCGCTCACGGCGGTGCGTCCATCGCAGAGAAACGCGTAGCCGTCGGGTCAGCTCATCGCGCGATGCCGTGCGGTCACCCGGGCGGAGGGGCCCACCTGGGCATGTCCATTCGGAACTCGAAGACCTGCACCACCCGCTGGCGAACAGGAATCCCGGCGATGCTGGCGGGAACGAATCGCATCTGCAACAGCGCCTGCCGAACGGCCGAGGTGAAGCCGGGATGTGACGACGAGATCGCCCGAAAGGTGTTCGGCTCGGCGCGGCCATTGACGTCGACGACCAGGCTCACGACGACCCTTCCCTCGACGTTGCGGGACTTGAGGTCGCGAGGGTATGTGGGAGCGCCGGATCCAGAGATGGCGAGCGCAGGCTTTTCCACCTCGAACTCGTAGAAGACGGATTGCTCGCCAATGCGCGTGATCGGCACGAGATATCGCCTCTGAAGTACCGCGGAGGCGTCGGCGATCGTGTCTATCGGTCCCTCGGACAGCACGGCGTCGTTGCTCGCGAAGACGAGCTGATACGCGCCCGGTCCCGGCGCGACCAGAAGGAATAGTCCCTGGGCATCCGTGCCTGCACTGTCGACGATGGCGACGGAATCACCGACGTGACGGAGCAGGTAGACGGACAATCCCGCGAGGCGAGCGCTCGTCTGCTCGTCCAGTGCCTCGCCGCCGAGAAGCTGCGCCCGGGCAGGGTCGGGGCCGAGCGAAAGCCAGCCGACGACCGTCATCAAATGCCAGTATCTCAATTGACTCTCCATCCCGACAGGGAACAGAAGATTGCCGTCCCCCGGTATTTGCGCCAGTGTCGCTCTCGCTCCGCGCGCATCGACTGCGCGCCGCGACACACGGGGCCCTCACTCCTCCCGCAGCGCAACCACGGGATCCACCGCCGCCGCGCGTCGCGCCGGAAGATACCCTGCAAGCAGCGCCGCCCCGCAGAGCAGCAATGCGACGATCACGAACGTCAGCGGATCAGCCGGCTCGACACCGTAAAGCTGAGTCGTCAGCACGCGGGTGAGCGCAAGAGCGCCGACCGTCCCGAGAACGATGCCCGTCGCCGAAAGCCGCGCCGTACGCGCGACGACCATGCGCACTACACTCCTGCCGTCGGCGCCGAGGGCCATGCGGAGTCCGATCTCGCGTGTGCGCTGGGCGACGTTGAACGATATCACGCCGTAGATCCCCAGCACCGCGAGCGCTAGCGCCAGCGCGCCGAACATTCCCAGCAGCGTCGCGACGAGTCGTGGCTGCGCGACCGTGGACGAGACCACGCGATCGAGCGTAGTGAGGTTGGCGATGGGCTGAGTGGGGTCCGCCTCGTGGATCGCGGCGCGGATGGCCGAGATCATCGCGAGGGGCTCACCCCTGGTACGGACGAAGAACTTCAGGTTCGAGCGCGGGGCCCAGCGCATGGAGACGTACACCGCTGAACCCGACTCGCGCGTCAGGCCCTGGCTCCTCACGTCACCCACTACACCGATAATGCGCCACGAGCCAGAACCGAATCCCAGCGACTTCCCGACTGCATTTTCGCCCGGCCAGTAGCGCCGAGCCAGTGACTCGTTGATAACGACGACGGGCTCGAGGGTGTCGGCGCGCGTGAAGGTGCGTCCGCTCCGCACGGGGATGCCGAGCGCCTCGAAGTACGAGCCCGTTACGAGGAAGGCGCCGGCGTCGGGACGAATGGTCGTACCGGGCCGGTCGACCATGCTGAATGAATAGGGCTCTCCCCCGCCATGCAGCGGGACGGTCTTGCTCGCGCCGACGGCGATGACGCCCGGCACCTGCTCCAGATGCGAGATGATGAGCTCGCGCTGGGCCGCCAGCGCGCTCACGCCGCCCGACTCGCCGACGTCGATGGGCACGCTCAGCGACACCACGTTCTCGGTGCGGAAGCCGGGATCGACGTTCACCATGTGCCAGAAGCTCCTGAGCATCAGCCCCGCCCCGATGAGGAGCACCATCGCCAGTGCGGTCTCGGCGACGACGATCACCCCGCGCAGGCCATAGCGTCCCAATCCCTCCGTCGATGTGCGTCCTCCGTCCCGCAACACCGCCGTCGAGGGGCTGCGCGTCGCGCGAAGCGCAGGCACAAGCCCGAAGATCAGGCCCGTCGTAACGGAAACGACCAACGTGAACCAGATCATCCGGGCGCTCGGCCCGATCGCTTCGGCGCGTGGCAGTCGGTCGCCGGCGAGTGCGACGAGCAGGTCGACTCCCCAGAACGCGATGACGAGCCCGACCGCCCCACCCAGCAGCGCGAGGACGATGCTCTCCGTCAGCATCTGTCGGAGCAGGCGGCTTCGTCCGGCTCCGAGCGCGTCACGGATCGCGATCTCGCGCGAACGGGATGTGGCGCGCGCCAGCAGCAGGTTCGCAAGATTTGCCGAGGCGATGAGCAGCACGAGCGCGACGGCGGCGAAGAGGACGAGCAGCGCGGGGCGCACGCTGTCGACCATGGTGTCCTGGAGTGCGGCCACGGCCGCGGTCTCCCATCCCTCGTTGCTCGCCGGATGCTCGGCGGCGATCTGTCGCAGGATCGCGTTCGTCTCGGTCTGTGCCATCTCGACGGTGATTCCCGGCTGGAGGCGACCTATGACGCCCATCCAGCGAAGCGCGCGGAGCCGTGGTATGTCGTCCTCGCCGATCAGGGAGATCGGCGTCCACATTTCGACGGCCGCGTCGGGATACGTGAACTCCGGCGGCATGACGCCGATGACGGTGAACGGCTCGCCATCTATGGAGACATTGCGCCCCGCGATCTGCGAATCGCCCCCGAACCGGCTGCGCCAGAGGCGATCGCTGATCACGGCGACGCGGTCGGACCCGGCCACGTTCTCTTCGGCGGCGGGGGTTCTCCCGATCCGGGCGGGTACGCCGAGCGTCGTGAAGAAATCCCGTGAAACGTTCGCCGTTTCGAGGCGAACCGGCTCACCCACGCCGCGGAGCGTCCTGCCGCTCTGGTCCTGCTGGAAGTGGAACGCAGCGAGACTCTCGAAGGCGCGCGACCTGGCCTGGAGATCCTCGAAATCCGGGGGAGAGAACGCGCCGTTGAGAACTCCCTCCTCGCGATCCTGGTGGTTGAGTCTTGCGAGCCTTTCCGGCGCGGCGTAGGGAAGGGGCTGGAGCAGCACGGCATCGATGACGCTGAAAAGCGCGCTGTTGGCGCCGATGCCGAGCGCGAGCGTGAATACCGCGACGGCGGCGAAACCGGGGCTCCGGCGCAGGGCGCGAAGGGAGAATCGGAGGTCGTGTACGAGCGATTCCATCGGGCGTGGCAGTGGCGAGGGTCGGCGGTCGAGCCGGCGAAGGTGCGCGTCAATGAGTGGAAGGCAGGAGCCGTTCCGTCCGCGCGAGGTCCGCAACTGCGTGATGCAACACTAGTTGCAACGAGCTGGACACGCGCGGGGAGCTCCCCGATCGCCGTCCATGGGACGGCGGAATCCCATCAGCGGTCAGTCCGGATGCGGATGCCCGGGGGCGCCGCCCTCAGCGACTGAGCCAGTAGCTCAGCTTCACGAGGAACACGTTCTCGGGCGCAAGGGAGAAGAGGCTCGAAAACTCCGACATCCCGCCGAAGCCCGGAGCGCGAAGGCTCTGCTCGCGCCCCTGGGTCCACACGACGAAGAGCGTGGCGCCCGGACGATACTCCCACCGCAGCACCGATGTGCCGCGCAGCGATCGCAGGGTGCGGTCAGGCGTCCGGAAGGTGAAATCCGGCGCCGGTCCGCCGCCATCGGGATCGACCCTGTAGCAGAATGACGGGGCGCTGCAGTTCGACGGCGCGGGCTCCTCGTAGCGCGTGATCGTGCTGCCGGCGTCGGTGCCGTAGCGCGTGAACTCGAAGGTTCCTCCGCGCGCCAGCTCCTTGAATCGCGAAGGATCGTAGCGCGCCTCCGCGACGAAGGGCTGCGCGAAGAGCTCGAACGATAGATTGGGGGTGAAAGTCACGTTCACCCGCGTCGACACCGACACGGAGCGCCGCAGCGCCTCGCCGAACACGTAGCGCGTACCGTACGTCGCGGAAGGTGCCTGCGGGTCGGAAACGTTGCGAACGAAGAGGGCGTGATACTCCTGCTCGTTCCAGTGCGGACCGAGTGAGATCGAGATGTTGGTCGCGGGGCGCCAGCCCAGCTGCCCCCCGAACGCCCGGCTCGTCTTCCCGAGATCATCCCAGTGCAGCTCGCCGAAAAGAAAGCCCGTGAGGGGTTTGCTGTCATCGGAGCTGACATTGAAGTTGTACATCGTGAACGCAGGCCGACGTACAGCGGGCCCGCCCTCGGACACGAACACATCCTGCGACTCGGTGCCCCTGAGGACGAACATCCCGGTCCCCCACCCGTTGGTGAAGCCGTTGAACATCCCGATTCCGGCGAAGCGCTCCATGACTTCGCCACCGAGGTTCTCGGAGTAGTGGCTGAAGAGGTCCACGCTCTGGTTGCGGAAGATCTTCCCCGGCCTGGGCCTCCTCCATCCAGTGACCAGGCTCGCGTTCCGGTAATCCGCCTGGTTCATGAAGCCGAAGTCGTTCGACTCGTAGGCGGGGGCGACGAGCTGACCGCGAAGGCTCGCGAAGGGACCGCGCGGATCGGTGTACACGAACGACGCCTGACCCTGATAGCCGGACAGCGACCTGCGCGTCGGGTCGACCCGCACGTAGTTCTGGTCCGGCCGGCCGAAATAGCGCGCGCTCGCATTCTGCTCGTCGAGGATCGCGGCCGTCGAACCGCGAACCCGGCTGAACGACATCGACGCCGCCGCGTCGAATCGATTCTTCGACCAGCGATGGCGCGCATCGACGCCGGCGACCATCGCGCTGCGTGTCATCGCGTTGCGCATGGCGTCGGTGGAAAGATCCCGAATCACGCTCGTGCCGAGGACTCCGACAGTTGTTGCGCCGCCGTTGAAGTCCTGGCGCAGCCGAAGCACCGAGTAGTGCGCGCGAGGCTCGATCGGATCCTCGTAGCGCAGGCGCGATGGCGCACTACCCACCTCCTCCCTCACTAGCGCATCGACCCGGCCGTCGACGCGCCCGGTCTCGGCGTGGAGCAGCCCGATCGACGTTCCTCCGATGAGCTGGCCGGTGAGCTTTGCCGCGCCGAGGATCGGGGAGTGCGTAGGCACGTCGGTGTACGAGCTCATGACCTCGTGCACGGCGAGTGGGTCGCTCCCGGTACCGATGAACGGCACTCGCGGGCCGAGCGATGGCTGGCGGCCCATTCGCCGCGAGTAGAACAGCTGCGGCGCTCCGCTGAAGCAGAAGTCGTTGCACTGGGCGCCGAAATCGAAGATCTGCGAGCCTTCGACGAAGAACGGGCGCCGCTCCTGGAAGAAGGTCTCGAACGCCGTGAGGTTGAGCTGCGCCGGGTCCGCCTCGACCTGGCCGAAGTCGGGATTGATCGTGGCGTCGAGCGTGAGGTTCGACGTCACGCCGTACTTCACATCCATCCCGACGGCCTGGCTGAACCTGCTTCCATCGAAGAAGGGATCGCCCGGGACCGCACTGCGCGTCTCGGCCTGGCCGCGAACGTAGGGGAGCGCCTCCAGGCGCCGCGGAATGGGGATGTCCGAGATGCCGACGAGGTGCGCGAAGCGCGATGCGAATCCACGCTCGCTCTGCTTCACGAGCACGAAGGCGTTGTTCTCCTTCCGGCTGCTGTGGTTGCGCCAGAAGTTCACTCCCCAGAGCTGCTCCCCTCGCGGCGGGAAGCGGAGCTGGCTGAGCGGGATCCGCATCTCGGCGGTCCAACCGATGCTGTCGATCTGCGAGGCGCCCTGCCACACCGGATCCCAGGAGGTGTCCCAGTTCTCCTCATCCTTCGACGCTATCGCATCGATCCGGACCCCCGAAGGATTCATGGCGAAGCCGAACGCGCCGAGGTGGTCGTGGTAGCTGTCGAGCGCGACGATGAACAGGTCGCCCTCGTCGCCGGCGTCGTGGCGGGCGAGTTCTCGCCGGATCCTCGCGGGCTCGCTCTCGAACATGCGCGCGGCGATGTAGAGGGCGCCGTCATCGTAGGCGATGCGAACTTCGGTTCCCTGGGTCGCTGGCGCGCCTTCAGCCGGGGTCACCTGGACGAACCCCGAGTGCACGGGCGCATTGCCCCACACCTCGTCGTCGAGGCGGCCGTCGATCACGGGCGGCCGCTCGACGCGCACCGCCCGGACCCTGGGAACGCGGAATCCGTTCGGGTGGGCGTCGTGTGCGGTGTCCGCGGGTTGGGCAGCGAGCTGAAGCGCGAGGAGCAGGGACAGCATTGTGGGAGTCGGAAGTGGATTGCTGCGAGCCGGCAGGGGTTCTCTACGCCTCGAGCTCGAGGGCGGTTTCTGCTCCTCGAGCTCGTGGTGGCGGTTTCGGCGGCCCATGAGCCCCCTGGACCTGGTTTTCCGCCTTTGATGACGAGGATATTTTCGCTCTTGCCGGCCTCCCGCGCCGGCCCAATTTGTACATCGACTCCCGCCTGGCAGACTGGAGACTTCCAATGGCTACAATGCTCGACCGACCCGCACCGGTACTCACGGACGACATCCTCGTCCGTTGTCATGAACGGGCGCCCCGCTACGACCAGGAGAACTCGTTCTTCGACGAGGACTTCTCCGAGCTCCGGGATGCCGGCTACCTCCTCCTCCCCGTGCCGACGGAGCTCGGAGGACGAGGCCTGACGCTGGCCGAGGTCGCCCGCGAGCAGCGGCGCCTCGCGTACTACGCCGCCCCCACCGCGCTTGCGGTGAACATGCACCTCTACTGGCTCGGCGTGGCGGCCGACCTCTGGCGCGCGGGCGATCGCTCGCTCGAGTGGATTCTCGAGGAGGCTGTGCGGGGCCATGTGTTCGCCGCCGGACACGCGGAAAGCGGCAACGACATCCCCCTCCTGCTCTCCACCACCCGCGCGGAGCGCGTCGACGGCGGCTATCGCTTCACCGGTCACAAGATGTTCGGCAGCCTCACGCCCGTGTGGACCTTCTTCGGGATCCACGGAATGGACATGAGCGACCCCGCGGCGCCGAAGGTCGTCCACGCGTTCATGCCGCGAAACACGGAGGGTTACACCATCCGCGAGACCTGGGATGTGCTCGGGATGCGCTCCACGCGCAGCGATGACACGATCCTCGATGGTGTCTTCGTCCCCGACCGGTACGTGGCTCGGGTCGTACCCGCGGGCGCGGCGGGGATCGACCATTTCGTGCTCGCCGTCCTCGCGTGGGCGCTCATCGGCTTCGGGAACATCTACTACGGCCTGGCGCGTCGGGCGCTCGACGTGACGGTGGACGGCGTCAAGAAGAAGAAGGCGATCGCCCTCACGCGCTCCATGGCCTACCACCCGGAGGTGCAACATGCGGTGGCCGGGATGGGAATCGAGCTCGAGGCAATCGAACCGCATCTCGACCGCATCGCCGAGGACTGGTCGAGCGGTGTGAACCACGGCGCGATGTGGCCGGCGAAGCTGTTCGCCGCCAAGTATCACGCGGTGGAGGGGGGATGGCGCGTGGTGGACCGCGCGCTCGACCTTGGCGGCGGGTTCGGAATCTTCCGGAGAGCGGGACTCGAGCGGCTCTTCCGCGATGCACGGCTCGGCCGCATTCACCCGTCGAACTCGATGCTGACACACGAGATCGTCGGGAAGTCGCTGCTCGGCATCAGCCCGGACGAGCAGCCGCGCTGGGGGTAGCACCCGCCGGAGAAGTCTCCCGGCCTCATTGATCGCACGTCTCACGCAAAATCGTTCCCCGCTCCAGGGGAGGACTTGTCACGCCCCGAAACTGGGGCGGACGGGATTCCCTGCCTCGGCCGAGCGGACCACCCCGCGGCGACAGCGCCGCACTTCAGGAGGACGAACATGGCAACGACGACACTGCAGTCACTCGGACGGCCGCTCGCGATGGTCACCGCCGCGATTTTCTTCACCGCGTGCACGAGCGATGCGCCCCTTGCACCGGACGACCAGATGGTGGTCTCGGCCCAGTCCGCAGCGACACGCGCAGACAGGAATGCCGAGGAAATACGGAAAATCAGGCGCGCGACGGCTCGCTATCACGACCTCGACGCCGCCATTGCGGATGGGTTCGTCTTCCTGCACGGGTGCGAGACGCGCCCTGACGAGGGTCCGGCCGGAATCCTCTACGTCCACTTCGGTCGCCTGATGGACGGTGTCATCGATCCGTCGGCTCCGGATGCGCTGCTCTATGCGCCGCGCAGAAAGGGACCCCCAAAGCTGGTGGGCGTCGAGCTCGCCGTTCCGTATCCCCTCTGGACCGCACCGCAGCCGCCCCGGTTCCTGGGCGCCGAATTCCAGCGCGA